>JBCCRH010000016.1:0-30419 GCA_039208045.1 Bacteroidota bacterium | reverse complement strand
GTGATAAATAAATATCTTCTAGCCATTCTTTTTTAGAATTTTTTTTGCAAAAAAAGAAGATAATTGCTCTATTGAGTTGTCCAATCACTCCTTTTAGTGCAAGAATCAGCTCGCGATTATCCATTTTTTCATTTACTTTAGTGTATACCGATTAAGGAAACGAGGATGTTATGACAAAAGACAAGAAAACGCGCAAGCATACGCTTACCAATATATTTCTATTTATTGCTTTCGGAATAGTAGGCTATTTTCTGGGCAACTGGATCATACAGTCTCGTCCAAGCTTTCAGGCGACAGAGGCCTACTCTACCCTGGGTATTATCCTTTTAATCCTTGGCATTTTTTTGAGTTTTCATGTGGTAATTTTCATTCACGAGTTAGGACACATCATCGGGGGCCTACTAGCTGGTGATTCCTTCGGCTTTATGATAGTAGGCCCATTGCATGTAGAATCGTATAATGGAAGGCTCCGCACTCGGCTGAATCGCTCGCTTTCTCTATATGGTGGCTTGGCACTCACACTCCCCAAGGCAACGACCAACTTTAAGAAACGGCGCTTGCGAATGGTAGCAGGAGGGCCCTTTGCTAGCCTATTTGCAGCCATCTTTTTCGAATTAATGGCTTTCTTGGGCGAAATCTATCTGTCCAGCCATCCGCAATCAGGGCTCGAAGTACAGCTCTGGATCGATTTATCTTATGTGACAGCTGTTTTATCCTTGCTTATTTTTATAGCTACCATCATCCCTATCAAAACAGGAGGATTTATGAGTGATGGGATGCAGCTCGTGCATTTATACCAAAATAAGCCAGAGTCTAAGGCTTACGCTGCTATCAATCAGCTATTTGCTTCTTCTCTGCTTGGTACTCGACCACGCAATTTTAATGCCGAGTGGCTAGCCGACTTGCGTTCTTTACCAGACGATACCACCATGGGCGTAGCTGCCAATTTGTATTTCTATTACTTCCACCTTGACCGTGGTGATCCAGAGGTAGCAGGTCGTTTCCTACGCTTGGTAGAGAAGCACCTTCAGGTGTACCCCGCCGCTTTTCGCAAAGAAATCTTGGCAGAGATTGGTATTTATGCAGGCACTTTTGAAAAAAATCTTGATAAGGCACAGCATATCTGGAAAAAGGTGCAACCTGAGCTGAAGCGAAGGAAAGGAGCTACTTATTATATTTATCAGGCCGTATTAGCAAGTTTGCAAAAGCAAACCATTCCATTCCGCCAGGCGCTTGATAAGGCCAATGAACAACTCAAAGTCACCAAAGAAAAAGGTGTGGCATTGATGCAACGAGATCTTTTACGCCAGCTCTTAGTAGATATGAAAGTGGGTTAATATATTGTAAAGGCTTACTCTTTTTTGTCAGAAGCATTTTCTTCAGCTTGCTCATCGGCTTCTTCTTTTGCCTCCGCTTCGGGTTTTACTTCCGCCTCGGGAGCAGCTTCTTGCTTTGCTTCTTTTTTCTTATCCTCCTCACCATTCTCCTCTTTGTCTCCGCCAAAAACTTTTTCTGCCATATCTTCTACCTTATCCTCCATCTTGTCCACTGCATCTTCGAGCTTGTCTCCAACCACTTCAGCAACCGCTCGTACGGTATCCACCACATCTTCCAAAGATTCACCAAGAGTAGTACTTACTGCTGAAAGAAGCGATTCTCCTTTTCGACTTTCCTGGCTAGCCTCTTTTTTCTTATCCTTCGACTCATTAATGGCTTCGGCTGCCTTCATCAATTTCTCGTCGCCTGCATCATCCAACTTTGTTACCTTCGCTTCAATCTCACTCTTTACTTTAGCTTGTGCTTCTCTTTTAGCTTTCGCTAATGCCTCTTTTTCTTTGCGCTTCTCTTCCTTGATTCGCGTCTTTTCTAAACGATCTTCTAATTCCGTCTTCGTCTTCATCATCTCGTTCAACTTCTCTTCTTTAGAGCGAATACGCTCTTCGATCATTTTTATTTTCGCTTTGCGAATCTGCGCCTCTAGCTGGCCATCTGTGCTAGCAATCTTACGATTCTGAAATTCTAAATCATCCCGATCACGCTTGATGGAGCGTTCCATTTTTTGAATCGCAGCTAGTAGTCCATCGTATCTGCGCTTCAAACGATCAACCGGAGAACTTCCCTCATCACGTGTACCGAATCGCTTCTCTTTTACCGTCTTAAAGGCACCATCCAAGCGCTCCCATACTTTAGACCGATCACTGCGCGATAACTTCGTATCCCGAAACTTGCGTTGCAAGTCTTTCAACTCATCAAAAATCGTCTGTAAGCGCAAACCCTCTCGAATGCGACGCTCCACATCATCCAACAGTCCGATAAACTTATCGTGGTTCTCTTTAGAGATACGGTCAAATTCAGCATCCATCTTTGCACGCAACTCTTTCATTCTGGTGAAGAGTGAGTTGGTGCTATCTCTAAGGGTATTCGCATGATCTCTAAACAGATTGCGCTCCTTTACTTGTGCTTGTACTTTGTCCCAAAAACCTTTTAGGTTATTCCAAACCTCGCTATCGTAGTCCGTTAGTGCATCTACTTTATCTTTCAACTCTGCCAGCTCAGAAGCATAGGTCTGATGTAGCTTAGAAGAAAGCACGACAAAATGCCACTCGGTCTGAGCTCGATTAATCAAGTCACTACGTTCTGCTTTCAAGTCATCTGGTAGCAAACTATCGGTTACCGATAATTCACGGATGATCTCTGTGTAGCCTTCCGGAAAATCAACGGGTTTATCATCCCGCCAATCTTGCATCATTTTTTGACTAAATTCTTCGGTAGCAATATTTTCTGGGAAAGTGAAAATTTTCACTTTGTTTTCTTCGGCTACCAACTGTAGCGCAATCAACACCCGTTCGTCCTGGGCAGCTTCGCCCCAAAGTACAAGTTTCGTTTTCATAATCTAAAGATACATGTTATATGAGTGGTATTACAAAACACATGCCTTGTAATGTTTCCAAAATTATGAAATTGGCCCCATTACCTGCAAGTTTTGACCACTATTTCTAATGCTTTGGCAAGCTATGCGCTCACCGGCTGACGTTCGATGAGCTTATTCGCCAGTAAATATTCAGCAATTTGCACAGCATTAGTAGCTGCTCCTTTACGCAAGTTATCTGCCACTACCCAAAGATTTAAGCCATTTTCTATGGACTCATCTTTGCGGATACGTCCCACAAAAACCTCATCCTTATCCTTGGCAAACATCGGCATAGGGTATTTATTCTGTGCGAGGTCATCTTGCACAATTACTCCTTCTGACTCATGCAGTAGTTGCTTCACTGCCGCCACTTCAAAGCCCTTTTTAAACTCCACATTGATCGACTCCGAATGTCCCCCATGTACAGGTACCCGCACAGCGGTAGCCGTAATGGCCAGACTATCGTCTCCCAAGATCTTGCGCGTTTCGTGAACGAGCTTCATTTCCTCCTTTGTATAATCGTTATCTAAGAAAATGTCACAGTGTGGCAGGCAATTTTCAAAAATTGGATAAAAATAAGCCATCTCTTCCTTGGCAGGCTCAAATCCTTTGCGCTCCAACTGGTACTGCTTTACAGCTTGCATTCCAGTACCCGTAAAAGATTGGTAGGTAGAAATGACCAGGCGCTTAATACCATAAGCTTGGTGCAAAGGCCCCAACGCGACTACCATTTGAATCGTACTACAATTGGGGTTGGCAATAATCTTATCCGCTTTTGTTAATACATCGGCATTGATTTCTGGAACCACCAGTTTCTTGGTCGGATCCATACGCCATGCGGAGGAGTTATCAATAACGGTGGTACCTACTGCTGCAAATTTTGGGGCCCACTCTTTGGAAGTTGATCCTCCTGCCGAAAAAATAGCGATGTCTGGCTGCGCAGCAATCGCATCTTCCATACTAATCACCGTATGATCTGCTCCACAGAACTGCACGGTTTTGCCTACAGAACGAGCAGAAGCGACGGGCAAAAATTCACTCACTGGAAAATTGCGCTCTTCCAGTACTTTACACATAACGGTACCGACTAATCCGGTTACTCCAACTACAGCTACCTTCATAACTTCAATTTTTAAAAAACAACAATTAAATAAACCTGGAGAAGAACAAATAAATTGGCCCTCCACAACGTTACCACGTACAGCAGTTTAGCTGCACTTTTCGGTCAGGGCGTGTTTGGTTGGCTTCGTTAGCCTGCAAAGATAAAACGCTGTTTGCACATATGACAGCGCTAATTTTCTTTTTACCCAAAAAATAGTGCCCAAGTACCATGAAAACAATCGTCCATTTGGCATTGCTATGCCTGTTTACCCAACACCTTTTCGGTCAACTCTCCGATTCCTTTAGTGATGCTAACCTCAGGGATGATCCCATATGGTTTGGTCAACCCCACCATTTTGTGCCCAACGCTATGCAGCTACAGCTGCAAAATGAAAGTGCCCAAAGTAATAACACGACTTTTCTCTACACCCCATTACGTCTGGCTGAGGACTCCACTATTACCTTCCAGTTCGAGCTACAGCTCGACTTTGCCCCTTCGAGTAGTAATTTTGCAAAGGTTGTTTTATGGAGTGCTTCACCCGACCTATTTGCCGAAAGGCAAAGTGTATGGCTCAAAATAGGGGGAATCAGTGGCCAGGAAGATGCCGTGGAACTCTACCACACCAAAGAAGGTAGCTCCACCCTTTTGCTGAGCGGAACCCTAGGAGCAGTGGGCACCGCCCCAGTTCACCTGAGCATAAAAGTGCAATATACACCAGCCGGTCAGTGGTCGCTCTGGGCCGATTATGGTCAAACAGGCCAGTTTAATTTTGAGGGAATAGCCCACTATCCGCTACCTCAACTAGCTGGATTTTTTGGCCTCATTTATCACTACACGAGTTCACGAGCAGACCAATTCGCCTTTGATAACCTTTTGGTTGAACCCACTCAAGCGGACACCACCTCACCAGCAATCACCCGGCTCCAGGTCACCAGCGATACGACCCTTTTGCTACACTTTTCAGAACCAATTGCTCCCATATCTCTGCAAGCCAGCAACTTCCTCCTCCCTGGCATTTCCACGGAAGTGGTGACTACGCAGTTCGACTCGCTCCACCCGACTGCTGTACACCTTTATTTATCTCAGCCGCTCTACAGCCCATCAGCGCAGCAACTTCGCATCCCCGTCTTGTCCGATTATTATGGAAATGCTTCCGCTGTGAACACCACCTTTGAGTTTATGCGCCAAGAGCAGCCTGCTGTGGGGGATCTACTCCTTACAGAAATTATGGCCGATCCGACACCTAGCCAGGGCCTGCCAGAAGTGGAATACTTGGAAATTTACAACAGTAGCGATAAGGTACTCACCTTGGAAGGGAGCGTAATTTGCATTAATCAGAGTTGCAAAACACTTCCCGCGCTTGCGCTCTGGCCCGAAGAGTGGCTCCTCCTTGCTGCCCCTGCCGATACTGCTCTTTTAGCACCTTTCGGTAAAATACTAGGCATTCCCGCATTTCCTAGCTTACCTAATAGTGGGGCTACCATTGCACTCTACACCCCAGATCAGGTACTGCTACAAGAATTGAGCTACGACGCCTCATGGTATCGCGATACGGAAAAAGCCGAAGGAGGCTTTAGCCTTGAGCTGCAACAATTAAGCCTCCCCAACAATTGCGCACTCCACTGGAATGCTTCGAATCACCATTTGGGCGGAAGCCCCAGCGCCCCTAATAGCCTAGCTCCACCACCCCCTACTAACCGTCTACTCGAAGTATTCCCGCTCAGTCCATTCGAGCTAGAACTAAGGTTTCAACAGCCTTTGGCAGAAGCAATACCCCCCACTGTCTTCACTATTTTTCCATCCATGGAGATAACTGAAGCCAGCCTTCAGTATCCTGAGCGAACAGCTGTTCTTGTACAATTAGCAGACACGCTAGAAAAAGGACGACGCTACGAACTTTCTGTCGATCCCTCGCTTCTCGACTGCCTGCACCGCCCCCCTCAAACGCAAGTAGCTGCCTCCTTCGGTTGGTCAGAAACACCTTACACTAATGATATACTGATTAACGAAATGCTATTCGATCCTCCTACGGGAGGTGCGGATTATGTGGAATTGTACAATCCCTCGGATAAGGTTATCAATCTCAATGGCTTTCGCCTAAATAATCCGCTGAAAGAGGGTGGTGATACGACCACTTTTATAACACAAGATTATCTACTATTTCCACAAGAATTGGTGGTTTTGACAGAAGATACTACTGCCTTACGGCAATTCTTCCCAAGCAGCATTCCAGGGAAAATGCTTGCTGCGAAGCTCCCTACCTTAGCAGATGATATAGGTAGCCTTGCTATAGCTTGGCAAGGGCTGGCTATTGATCGCTTCGATTATGAGGCAAGCATGCACCACCCCCTTTTGATAAATACTGAAGGGGTTGCCCTCGAACGTTTGCATCCTGATTTTCCTACCCAAAATCATAGCAATTGGCATTCTGCTGCTGCCACTGTGGGTTTTGGCACCCCTACCCTACCGAACTCACAGGGGCTGAGACAGCAACCTCCCACAGAGCAATTCCTAAGCATCCCCAACTCCAGCTTCTCCCCCGATGGCGATGGCTATGAAGATATGCTGGGCTTACATTTCCAAACGGAGCAAGCAGGTGCCCTCCTACACCTTAGCATTTTCGATTGGCAGGGTCGTTTGGTGCAAACCCTAGCTCAAAACACCTTACTAGGTACGGAAGATTATTTCTATTGGAATGGAACGACTTCGGTAGGTGGACTAGCAGGCATTGGAATTTATATTGTTTTAGCAGAACTGCTGTTTCCCGATGGGAAGGTGGTACGAGAACGAAAGTCTGTAGTATTAGCGCTACCACTAGATTAGGTTCTTTATTTTAGCACTTCAAAAATTGTCCACTCCATGTCTGTACAAAAACGAATCAAGAGCTTTGGCTATGCGTTCAGGGGGATCGCTAGTTTAGTTAGAAGTGAGCTGCATGCGCGTATCCATCTTACTGCCATGGTGGTAGTTATTCTTGCTGGTATTTATTTTGGCGTCTCGCCGATGGAGTGGGCTATTTTGAGCCTTACGATTGCTGCTGTGCTAGCCGCCGAAGGGTTCAATACGGCTATTGAGGCGCTCACTGATCTGGTGTCGCCAGACTATCATACCCTTGCGGGAAAAGCGAAAGATGTAGCGGCGGGGGCCGTCTTGCTTTTAGCAATTGGTGCAATCGGGGTTGCAATAAGTATCTTTGGCCCTAAGATATGGGCGCTTTTCTTATGAATTCGTTAAATTTTTAAATCTCCTATTCAATATCGATTACCAAAGTGGCGTTAGTGGTATTAATTGTTGATAGCGATTTCTTTTGCCCTTAAATGTCTTAATTATGCGATTTGCAACTATCTGTGCAATAGGCCTTTGTCTATTGACACTCCCCTTGTCAGCCCAAGAACAAGCTGCCTTCCGAATGCTTCCCACGGCAGGTATCAATAGAATTAGTCTCAACCCTGCTTTTGCTGCCACTGGCACCAACCGATGGGATGTCAATGTCGTCGAAGGAAGTGCCTTTTTTGCTAATAATTACCTTTATTTCCAAAACACCAATACTATCGAGCTCCTCCAACATCTCAATGACGAAGGGGAATTACAGCAGTTTGACCTCGAAGCACCACCCGCCAAACCCGGCGAAGAACCTATTATCTTTGACTACTACCGAGGCACGGAAACTCGATTTTCGCAACTCCAAACCAATTTCATGGGGCCATCTGTAGCCTTTAAAATTGGTGAGCAACACACGATAGGTGTTTTCAACCGCTTCCGAACCCAAATAGGAACGGCTGATATCCCTGCCAATTTTAGTTACTACACGTACTATGATCGTCCTTTCGAGGAGCAGTTCAGCGTCGAGCCTTTTTTGGGTGCGGCACTATCTTGGTTAGAGATTGGCTTAAATTATAGCATTGCGCTACCTACTGAGCAAGGGCAGTTGCGCTTGGGCATTAGTCCGAAGTGGCTCAGGGGCTATTATGGAGCTTATGTGAAAAATAATAGCACCTTCCAATTAGAGAAGCTTCCTGGCGATTCGCTGCGCAGTGGGCCGCTTGACCTAGAGTTTGGCTACACCGAAAGCCTCACTGATGATGGAGATGTCAACTTCGACAGCGGTGGCAGTGGCTGGGGGGTTGACTTGGGGGTCGAATATCTATTTGGAGCGCCTGAAGCGCCTTGGTCGATTGGTTTCTCTATTTTGGATTTGGGGCAAATCAGTTTTGATGAAAATGCTGCTCGGCACCGCTTAGCGCAAGCTGATCCTCTGACCATTATTGGATTTAATGATTATGATGATTTCGGATCACTAGATGATCTTGATATGCTGGTCGAACAATTCAGTACAGATGTGCTGGGTGATAGTACTGCTTCCTTAGCTAGCAATTCCTTTTCTATGGGTCTACCAACTGCCGCCAGCCTGCAAGTCAAAAAAGATTTCACTTCTACGCTAGCTGTAGCAATGACTTACACCCACCCGATGCGTGTATTTGCCAATAGCCCTTCTCGTATTGAGAATCTCAGTATCTTACCCATGTATTCCACTAGGTGGTTTGGAGTAGTATTACCTGTCTCTGTTTACAATTGGGAGCAAGTTCGTGTGGGGGCGCACCTACAGCTAGCCTGGCTGCACCTCGGCACGGAGAATCTCTTGAGCTTTGTCGGAAAAGGCGAGTACAATAGCTCTGATGCTTATGTTGCGCTTAAAGTCCAACCGTTCCGTTCGCGCAGCGACCGCGACCAAGGCGAGCTGCGGCGGCGCAAAAAACGATCATCCGAAACGGGCTGCTACTTTGGTTTCTAAATCTATCACACCATGCTTTCTTTTCAATGCCTATCCTTTCCAGAGCTTACGCTCGACCAGCTGTATGCCCTATTAGCCTTGCGGCAAAACGTCTTCGTCGTAGAGCAAGACTGCCCCTACCTCGATGCCGACGGAAAGGACCAAGCAGCCTGGCACCTGCTGGGCTATGAGGGGGAGCAACTCGTAGCATACACCCGGCTTTTGCCGAAAGGCATATCTTATTCCAAATACGCTGCTATCGGACGTGTGGTCACCGATCAAAGCACCCGAGGTAAAGGCTACGGCCGCCTGCTCATGCAAGAAAGTATTAAACAATGCCAACTCTTATTTGGCGAAAGCCCTATCAAAATCTCTGCCCAAACCTACCTATTGGATTTTTATACTTCGCTGGGGTTCCAAGCTGTGGGGGAGCCGTACTTGGAGGATGGGATTCCGCATGTGGGGATGGAGATGGGTTGGGAGTTGGGGAGTTTGGGGGTTTGAGGGTTTAGGGGTTTTGGGTGACGGGTGACGAATTTTGGGTGACGGATTGCGAAGGACGGGTTTTGGATGACGGATTGCGGATTATGAGTTTTAAGTTAGATACTTCCTTCAGCCCCAACTCGTAACCCAAAACCCATAACGCGTAACTCGTCCCCCAAAACCCGTAATCCAAAACCCTCAAACTCCTAAACCCCAAAACTCCCAAACCCCTACACCATCAATCTCCTCCCCTCATCGTCCTATGCGCCGCCTCTAGAATTGTACGTACCATTTCGTGGCTTTCGGCTTGGCAGTAGACGCGGAGGACGGGCTCGGTACCAGAGGGGCGAACCATGACCCAGCGGTCTGCGCCGAGCCAGAACTTGGTGCCGTCGACAGATTCGGTGCGCTCTACTTTATAGTCGCCTAGGGCGTCATAGGGGTTTTCTTTGATGCGCTGTACGATGGCTTGCTTGGTGGCTTCATCGATATGAAGGTCATCGCGATCGAAGGCGAAAGGGCCGACCATGTCGTAGACTTCTTGGATGAGTGCTTTTAGAGGTTTGCCAGTCTTGGCCATAAATTCTAGGATCATTAGTCCAATCCAGATGCCATCGCGCTCGGGGATGTGGCCATTGACGGCTAGGCCGCCTGACTCTTCGCCGCCGACGATCACTTCCTCTTCGGCCATGATTTCTGCGATATATTTGAAGCCAATCTTGGTTTCCTCTACTTCTAAGCCGAAGGCTTTGGCCATCTCTTTCATCTTATTCGTTACCGAAAAGGTGATAACGACCTTACCCTTCTCGTTTTTGTATTTGTACATGTAGAGGAGCAAGAGTAGGAGGATATGGTGCGAGTCTACAAAATTGCCATCTGCATCGTACATGCCGATACGGTCTGCATCGCCATCGTTGGCAATACCTAGGGCAATTTCGGGATCGTTTTTGATGAGTGCGGCTAGCTCGCTGAGGTTGCGGTGGATAGGCTCGGGAGCTTGGCCTTTAAAGCCTGGGTTGTCATCAGCGTGGAGGTGGATGGCATTGGGGAAAAGCTTGCGCATGGCACTCATTCCTGCTCCGTACATAGCATCGTAGGCGATCTTGATATTAGCGGCTTTGATGCCGTCCAGGTCAAAATTTGCGGCTACGTGATCGAGGTAAATAGTTTCTAGATCGACATATTCCAATAAGCCATCTGCTTCTAGTTGGGCCAGGCTAGCCAATTCTTGTTGAGGGGTTTCAGGTACTTCTGCTTCCACTTCTGCAATTTGAGCCGGTACCATGGGGCCACCCAGTTTGGATTTCAGTTTGTAGCCATTGTAGGAAGGAGGGTTGTGGCTTGCCGTAATCACTACGCCAACATCAGCACCAAGTTTAGCTACCCCCAACGAAACCATAGGCGTAGATACAAAACCTTTAGCTAAATATACTTTGATCCCAAATGCCCCCAGTACCTGTGCCGCAGTTTCGGCGAACATCGCTCCACCAAATCGACAATCGTGCCCAATCACGGCAGCTTTTCCTTCGTTTTGTTGTAGCCATTTAGCAGTACCTTCTGCTACTCTGCGCACATTTTCAACCGTATATTCTTTTGCAATAATGGCTCGCCAGCCATCTGTTCCAAACTTGATTTTGCTCATTTTCTTTTGTTTTTTGCTCCACAAAAATAGTAATTTGCATTTAAGTAAATATTAATTCTTTTTGTGAAAGATACCTATCGCCACAAGGGGCAGCGCCAGCAATTAGTCGAACAACTTTTTCAGAAGGGCATCAGGAATGAGCGGCTGCTAGCAGCTATCGAAGCACTGCCAAGGCACTACTTCATTGAAAAAGCATTCGAAGAATGGGCTTACCAAGATAAGCCCTTTCCCATTGGGCAGGAGCAGACGATTTCGCAGCCTTATACAGTAGCCTATCAGACCGATCTTTTGGCTGTAAAGCCACGCCAGAAAATACTAGAAATTGGTACTGGCTCGGGCTATCAAGCTGCCATACTAGCCCTATTGGGGGCGCGGGTGTATACCATTGAGCGGCAAGCACTGTTGTACGGCAATGCTCGGGCGTTGCTCAAAACGTTGGGGATGGGAAATATTCGCTGCTACCATAAGGATGGCTACAAAGGCTTACCAGAATTTGCTCCTTTTGATGGCATCCTAGTGACGGCGGGAGCAGCAGAAGTTCCTTCTGCCCTTTTGCAACAGCTAAAAATTGGCGGCAAGCTCGTTATTCCAGTAGGTACTCCACAACAAAAAATGTATCGGATTACCAGAAGCGGTACCGATACATTTGAAGAAGAAGTTTTTGCTAATTTTCGGTTTGTCCCTTTTTTGAAGGGTACAGTCGGAAAAAGCTAGTTTTTCTTGTTACTCATCCACTCGACGGCCTTCGGCCCTACGAGAGTTTACATCTACTTTTCGAATCTTTTCTAGATCAACCATCAGTGTCGAGAAAGCGCTCTGCGAGTCTACGCGATACTTTTTCTCTTCATAAGTGACAATACCTGATTTGCGATTCCATTCTGATGCCATGAGTACATAACGATTGCTAGCCCGTGGGTTAGGACCAAAAACGAGGTAGCGAGCATCGCTATCTTCAAAACTAATGGCAAAGCGGTTCTTTTTGGGCATAAATAGTAGAATACCAGGAGTTCCCTCCTCAATCACGACTTCTTCTACTTCCTTTCCGTTTACAATCTTAATCTCCCCCGAGATAATTTCTGAACTTCCATCGGAGATTTGTCGGCGGAGTACGATATCATCGGATAGGTAGAATTGAATCTTCTTTAGGTCTTCTTCTTTCCATTCGCTCCCATTGTATAGCTCCTGTGTAAAAGGGCTAAGCTTGGGGCTACAAGAAGCCAGAAAGAATAAGGCAAATAGTAGGAAAAAAATGTTCTTTACATTCATAGTAGATACTCTTTTTTAACAGACTTATTTCGCCAGTTATCAAATGGCTGCAAGCGGCAAGATTTTGTTCTGCACTACGTTGAAAAGCCTCGCCGATGCTTAGGCATCGCCTACGTTTTTCGCCTTGTTCAGAATAAAATTTGCTACGCTTTCGCTCATTCATAACTGGCGGAACAAGTCTAATGCTTGACGCGCTGGCAAAAATAATTATTTTTAAAATACTTCAAATTCAAATTAGGTTGCAAAACGATTAATACACTTTAACCCCACTTAACGGATTTTAACGCCGAGTGGAGGCTGGTACCTACCGTTTTTCCTTGAAGAAAGAACGCAAGAGGTCGCTAGATTCTTGCTCTAGCAAGCCATAAGCCGTATTCGTTTTGGGGTGTAGCATATTTTTACCAAACCGCATAAATCCACGTTTTTCATCGCTTGCCCCATATACCAAGCGCCCCAACTGCGCCCAAGCCAGAGCCCCTGCACACATCACGCAAGGCTCTAAGGTGACAAATAGCGTACACTCTTTTAGATATTTGCTACCTAAAAAATTGGCAGCAGCTGTCACCGCTATCATTTCGGCATGAGCCGTCACATCCGTAAGTTGCTCTGTTTGATTGTGCCCCCGTGCAATGATCTGATTTTTGATCACTACTACTGCTCCTACGGGAATCTCCCCCAAGTCGTAGGCTTTATGCGCCTCTTTTAGCGCTTGTTTCATGAAATATTCGTCGCTGTAAACCGTCAACATAAGATTTGCTTATTGAATAGCTTTGCCCAAGGAAGTTGGGTATTTAGTAAAAAACTGCAATTGGATCATCAAAGAAACCAAAAAATGGCCAAATAAGCTGATTTACTCGGCTCGATCGTGTACCTATTTTTGTAAAAGCACACTTCATTTTTTATAACCAAATTCCATACCTTTGCGCATGGAAAACAAAAAAACAGCTACCGATAAGTTTCTGGGCGAAGCACTCACTTATGATGATGTGTTGCTCGTGCCGGCTTACTCCGAAGTTCTTCCTCGCGAAGTAGATACTTCTTCCCAACTCACAAAAGGTTTACGACTCAATGCACCGATTATTTCGGCAGCAATGGATACCGTTACCGAGAATAAAATGGCCATCGCTATTGCTCGGCAAGGGGGTATTGGAGTCATCCACAAGAATATGACCATTGCAGAGCAGGCAGAGCAGGTGCGAAGTGTAAAGCGGTCAGAAAGTGGGATGATTGTTGATCCGGTGACGCTTAGCCCCGATGCTAATGTGGGCGATGCGCTGGACTTGATGCGTAAGTTTAAAATTGGAGGTATTCCCATTGTTAATGATAACACTAAGCTAGTAGGTATTCTGACCAACCGTGATCTGCGCTTCGAATCGCGGCTCAATCGTCCTATCCAGGAGCTGATGACTACTCAAAACTTGGTGACTGCTCCTGTAGGCACCACGCTTGATTTGGCACGCGATATTCTTCAAGCCCACAAGATTGAAAAGCTCCCTGTAGTGGATGATCATAATACCTTAGTTGGCTTGATTACCTATAAGGATATTATGAAAGTGCAAGATTATCCGAGTTCTTGTAAGGATTCGCTGGGGCGTTTGGTAGTAGGTGCAGCAGTGGGGGTAACTAGCGATATGTTGGAACGGGTACAAGCATTGGTTAATGTATCAGTGGATGTCATTACGGTAGATACTGCGCATGGCCATTCGCGTGGGGTATTGGATGCTATTCGCAGTATTAAGGCTGCTTATCCAGATTTGCAGGTCATTGGTGGTAATGTCGCTACGGGAGCGGGTGCCAAAGCATTGGCAGATGCGGGGGTAGATGGAGTAAAAGTAGGGGTTGGCCCAGGAAGTATCTGTACCACGCGTGTGGTTGCAGGGGTGGGCGTGCCGCAGTTGTACGCTATTTTTGAAGCGGCAAAGGCCCTGAAAGGTACTGATATTCCAATCGTTGGGGATGGAGGAATTCGTTACACAGGAGACATCGTAAAGGCTTTAGCTGCTGGAGCAAGCACTATTATGGCGGGGGGCTTATTTGCAGGGGTGGAAGAAGCTCCTGGTGAAACAATCATTTTTGAAGGTCGAAAATTTAAAGTGTACCGTGGGATGGGTTCTTTGGGAGCGATGAAACAAGGCTCCAAAGATCGTTACTTCCAAGATGTAGAAGACGATATTAAGAAACTCGTGCCAGAAGGCATTGAAGGGCGGGTGCCTTACAAGGGTACGGTGAAAGAGGTAATGGTACAATACCTGGGTGGATTGCGCGCTGGGATGGGCTACTGCGGAGCAGGAACGATCGATGCATTGCAGCAAGCTCAGTTCGTAAAAATAACAGGGGCAGGTTTTATGGAAAGCCATCCCCATAATATTACGATTACAAAAGAAGCGCCTAACTATAGCCGTCGATAGGATGTCGCGATTAGCTGCTGATTTCTATCAACGCACTGATGTCGAGCAAGTCGCCAAGGAGTTGCTCGGCACCTTTCTATGCACGCACTTTGATGACCAACTCACTATTGGCAAAATTGTAGAAACAGAGGCCTACCGTGGCCCCGACGATAAGGCATGCCATGCCTACAACCATCGCCGCACCAAGCGCACAGAAGTAATGTACTGGCAAGGGGGCCATGCCTATGTATACCTTATATATGGTATTCATCATCTCTTCAATGTAGTGACTGCTGGTATCGATCAAGCCCATGCGGTACTCATTCGCGCAGTGGAACCCATCGAAGGCATCCCTACCATGCTGGAGCGGCGCGGGCAGTCCCAACTGCTACCCAAGCTCACCGCAGGGCCTGGTACGCTTAGTAAAGCGCTAGGCATCAGCACACTGTATACTGGTCAAAATATGTTGTTGCCCGATAGTCCCATTTGGCTAGAACAAGGGGAAAGTCCTATTGAGGAGCAGGATATTATTGCAAGTCCGCGCGTGGGCATTGGCTATGCCGAGGAGTGGGTGGAAGTGCCGTGGCGCTTTCGGATAAGGGGATCGAAGTGGACGAGCCGGGCCAAATAGGGGCCAAAAAAATTAGCATCTTCCACGCATATTTCCCATCTTCGCATTTCTTTTTTTCAACCAAAAAACATTTAGTAATGAAAAAATTCTTTTTTCTCGCGCTGTTAGCCACAGCTACCTTATTCACAGCTTGTAACAATGACGATGATGACAACACGCCATCAGAGTTTATTACTGCCACTATTGATGGAGCTGCTTTCGAAGCAGATATTATATTTGGCGAAGCAGATGAGCTTGGAGGCGAAACGATAATATTCATGGCAGGTACAGAATTAAGCTCTAGTACTATCATTGGATTAAATATCCCTACGAGCGTAACTACTGGTACTACCTTCGATATAGATGCTACTGACTTTGCTCTTACCTTTACGGATGTCGATGAAAACTCATTTTTTACGGTAGGCCAAATCACGCTTTCCGAGCTCAACACCGATGCTAAAGTCATTGCAGGTACGTTCAACTTTACCGCTACCGATAGTATGGATCCAATGAATGTTAGAGAGATTACGGGTGGAGAGTTCCGGGTGGTGTACGACTAAGTCGTTTTCTAGTTTTTCTGTTTCTTCTCTGTTTTTCTGTTCACTAAACTTTGAAAGTTTAGTGAACGGAAAACAAAGAAGAAAAACGGAAGTCACGCTGAGCGTCGTACAACACTTGATGAATGCTCGGCCGAATATTCAACTGATACAACTTCCGATTATTACGAGTCGGATATACTCGATTAGATAGAAAAATGAATAATAGATCATGCTCTGGATCAGCCCAGGCGAAGGTACCCGTATAGCCGGAATGCCCAAAACTGGCAGCACTCGCACTTTTAGCCACCGAGCTTTTTTGAGCATCGTATTCCAGTAACGGCTTATCGAAGCCTAGGCCGCGATGGTTATCTGCTTCCGCAAAATGTCGAGCAGTAAATACCTCAACGGCTGCAGCTGGGATGTATCGCTCTCCGCCATACTGCCCTTTATTTAGATACAGCTGCATGAGTTTCGCCAAATCATTGGCTGTGCCAAATAGCCCCGCATTACAGGAAATTCCTCCCATCATCGCTGCGCCTTCGTCGTGTACGGTGCCTTGGAGTTGCGTCATTCTAAAAAAAGTATCGCGTTCGGTAGGGATGATGCGCTGCGCTGGAAAAAAGCGCGTTGGATTGTAGGTGAGCGTATGCGCCCCTAATGGCTTATAGAACATGCCTTTGAGGTAATCCTCTATTGGTACGCCTGCTATCTGATTAACCAAGTCAGGTAACAGATAAAAAAGTAGACCAGAATAGCGATAGCCCGACTGTTCGTTGAGCGGAGATTTTTCTATGGCTTTGTAGATTTTTTCTTTGTAGTCTTGGTGCAACCAAAGGCCGTCCGTAATCTTGACCGGATAACGAGCAGAGGAGTCGCGGCGGAACGTCCTTTTGCGAAAGCGAAAGTCATTCGTTCGACTGCTCTCCCAATCTTTTTCCCAGGGATACCTTCCATGCCCCCTTAAGGTAGTCTGCCAGTAGGGAATCCAGGGGCGCAGCTGAGCCTGATGCGCCAGCATGCTTCGGAAACTGAGTTCCGCTTTGTTTGATCGCTCAAAATCAGGAAAGTACTGCTTCAGTGGAGCATCCAAATCAAAGCGCCCCTCCCCACTCCATTTCATTAGAGCCGCTAAGCCTGTGCTAATCTTTGTGATAGATGCAAAGTCATATAGATCATCTGTCCGAACTGCGTGCTTTTCTTCGTACGTATGGTACCCAAATGCTTGATGATAGATGATGTGCCCATCCTTTGCCACCAGCACCTGCGCTCCCGGAAACGCCCCTGCTGCCAGCCCTTCTTCCACAATCGCGCGAATACTATCTTGCAAAAGCTGCCCATCCATACCCACCACCTCCGGCTCCACATAGCCCAAGCGCCCCTGCTCTGACAGTTGTATCCCAAACCCACGCACCCAATACGGCTCCTCCACTTCCAAATCATGTGCCAAACGCCCCACAGCAGGTTGTCCTCCAAAAGGAATTTGTGCCGCTAACGATAAACTCTGACTACTCCAATGCGGCACCAGCAATAGCGCTTGCGACCGCTCTCGAACTACATTTTTTGCGAAAGCATCCACACCTAGCCCTATGCTCACCACCCGAATAGAACTTGGCAATGCCTGAAGCTCTTCTAAAGCTCCAGCATCCACCTCTTCCCCTCCCCATGTGATGACCAGCAGATTATAATTTGGTGCTTGCCCCTCCAAGGCGTTTAACGAATCCGTCTGCCAAAAGATAGGCAGTGAATCTACCAAGGTGTACTTGCGCAACTGCGGGAGTAACACGGCATTTTGAGCTTGACTCAACCCTAAAGAAAGATAGGCAATACGCTGGGTATCGAGGCGATGCAAGGGTAACAAATCATCCTGATTTTTAAGTAATACAATAGACTCTAAAGCCTCTTTGTACTCCTTTTGCACCTGACTTTGGCCCCAGCCAAAACAGCATAGCCCACAGCACAGTAATAGCAATAAATAAGTTCGGACAACTAACATTTAGGTGGTATGATTTACTGGTTCAACGTCTGTCAGAAATTGATACAATTGATCTTCTAAGCGCTCATTGCTCATCTGAGTAGTAATTTGATCCACTGCTTGCTTATACTTTGGGTTGTTCATCAAATCCAGTATCAACTGCTCAAATTGGTGGGCTTTCAGTTTATTGATACCTATGCCCTTTGGCCCAGCCCCAATTTCTGCAATTAAATGATTCCAGCCAAATTGGTCAATAATATGTGGGATAATTAGCGTTGGACAAGCGTATTTTAGCCCAGCATGGGTCGTGCCCGAACCGCCGTGGTGCGCTATGGCATAGACTTTATCCAGTATCCAATCGTAGGGAATGCGCGCAGTAAAGTAAAAAGTATCTTTTTGAGCAAACTCCTCTAATCTTAGTAAGCCCCCTGCTGCTGTATTTATAATGGTTGCAATTCCCAGTTTATCCAACACTTCAAACAGCATACGAGAAGTGGCCTCAGGATCAGCGTTGATCATGCTGCCAAAGGTAAGGAACAGCACTTTTTGGTGACGCCCTAAAAACTCCGTCAGTGAGGTGTCGGGCTGCCAATCTAGCTGTTTGTTGCGTTCGTGATAGCCTAATACTTGCACATTTTTAGGCCACTCCGCAGGTCGTTTAAACAAACTTTCAGAAACGGTAAATACCAGCTTTTGCGCCTTTACGGCTTTTTTGATCGTTGCTCTGGAGAACGTAGTGGTTGTAGGCAAGTGTTTTTGAACATCATAAATAGTCTTCACTAATCCGAAGTTAGCAATCCGGTAGGTCAGCCTATTTAAAAATGCACCCAAGTTTCTATTGAACCCCACATGGGGATGGCCTTCTACCGGATGAATCAGGTAAAGAACAGGGCTGAGCAGCACCGTGCGGTGGCCTTCTTGTTGCATGCCCCACAAAGGTGGATAATTGCATTTTGCATGATGAATAATCAGATCAGGCGTTTCTTGTGCTACTATCTGATATTGCTGCTGCGCCATTTCCTGATTGACTTTCATACCCTCTCTGTACAAATAAAGCAGTGCTCGAAACTTTGTCCAAAGGGACGCTTTACCCATGATCAACTTGCCTTCTTCACTTTCTACCAGTTCGATAAATTTGGGAGACAGTGCATGGAACGGGTAATTATCAGGCACTAGCTCCGCGAATTGTGCTGGAAAAGCAAAAACGACTTCATGGCCCTTCTCTGCCAGCATTTCGCCGACGGCGAGAAAGGGCTCCATATCACCTCTCGTACCAATAGATAGCAGTAATATTTTCAATCGCTATTGTTTGATAATTTGTTGTTGCAGCATACCTTGAGGAGTCTGTACCTGTAGCCAGTAAACGCCTTTCGGCAAATGGGAGAGGTCGAGTTCCTTATGTAGCGGCATATCGAATTTTTGTCCTAAGGTATTGATTAATTGGATATGGCGCAGTGGGAAATCTGTTTCGATGGTCAGTGGCAAAGCATGGCTGATAGGGTTCGGATAGATTTTAAGGTGCTGATCCGCAATCTTGCGTGTGCTAGTGAAGACCCCTAGTGGATTGCATACTTCAGCTTCTTGTATGGAGATTTCATTATCAAAATAGCATCGGGGAGTATATCTTTTACCGGAATGAGGAAAGCAAGGTACTACGTCCCCCATATTAATATAACCAAAAGGCATAGGATCGTCACTGGAACTGTACTCAGGATCATCGTAAAAGACACCTACCCCTTCAATGACCATAAAATGTCTTTGATAGAAAAATTGAAGTGACTCCAGAATCAACCCATACTGGACTCTTCTCATTACTCCATCAATTTCGACTTCTTCCCTATCAGTTTCAGCGAAGACATATTGATGAGCGCAATCATATTCAAAATGGGGTGAATGCAACGAATCAGTAAAAACAGAGAAAATTACATCATTATCGTCTGAAAAATCATACAATAAATGGAGGCTATCGATCTCATCCTCATATATAAAAATGCTATCATTCTGTTCACAGAGAATCATATCCTCTACCTCTGTTTGAGTAGCAGTAGCAGGGGAAGAGCCAAAGAATTCAATTCGCTGGTAGACCTTACAAACTTTATCTTGTAATATCGTATCGCTTTTGTGTGTTATTTCTTCATATCCAATTGAACCATAAGATCCATATTTCAGCTCATATACCCAAAGTGCATCATCCTTCAGCCAGCCCTGGCCATAAAGACTAAAAGAACAACAAACAAATCCGAGGAGTACAAATAGTTTTAGTTTCATGGCATTGGAGTTTAGTGTACTCTAAATTTATTTCATAATCTAGATTTTTCTTTAGCTAAATGGATTGTACTTTGTCTGTTGACTTACCAAACACCAGCTATATTATGTTATACAGGTATTTACTCGGCTTTAGCTTCTTTGCTGTACTCTTTTCTTTCGGCTGCACCACCACTACTCCCCTCTCCCGCAAGCACCAAAAGCAACTCGACCAGCTCATTGCACAAAACAAACGCTTCAACCAGCAATTCACGGGTTTTGCCCTTTACGACCCCAGCACGCAGCAATTCCTCTACCAGAAAGATGCAGATAAGTATTTCACCCCCGCTTCGAACACTAAGATTTTCACCCTCTACACTACCTTGCAGCTTTTAGGCGACAGCCTTCCCGCTTTGCAGTACCAAGCGCAAGGCGATTCCCTGGTCTTCTGGGGCACCGGCAATCCCTTGCTGCTCAACGCTCGATTCGAAGGGCCCGACATTGCCCTGGATTTTTTGCGTAAGCAAGAAAAACAACTCTACTACTGCCCTGATAATATGGAGGATCCCCATTTTGGAGCGGGCTGGGCGTGGGATGATGCGCCCTATGCTTACCAAACGGCTAAAGCGGCATTGCCGCTATACAACAATCAAGTACATCTCGTACATGATACCCTTACGGGAAAAATGCGTGCGGAGCCACCGTTTTTTGAGCGCTTTCTACAGCTAGATGCTAGCTTGTCGCCAGGACGCCCGCAGACGCGGCGGGCCAGCGTGGGCAATACCATTTATTACAATCAGAACGCTGATACTAATCGGGTAGTGGATCGTTATTTGCCCTTTGACTATAGTCCGGCGCTAGCTGCTTCTTTGTTGAGTGATACTTTGAGGCGGTATGTATCGATAGGCTGTACTGCGCCTACTCAGCGAATTACGCTCTCCACGCCGCTCCCTGATACGCTTCTGCGCCGCCTAATGCTCCCCAGCGATAACTTCACGGCGGAGCAACTTTTGCTTATGGTCGCAGCCAAATACTTGGATACGCTGAGTACGGATAGAGCGATTGCTTTCGCAAAAATGCAGCTCTTTGCTGATAGCCCCGATGAGTTGGTGTGGCGCGATGGGTCGGGGCTTTCTCGGTATAATTTGTTTACGCCAAGGAGCATGATTTATGTGCTTGAAAAGCTGTACCAGAGTGTTCCGAAAGAGCGGCTATTTAGCCTCTTCCCGACGGGTGGAAAAACGGGTACCATCCGCAAGTGGTATGGTGGCACGCCACCTTATGTATTTGCCAAAACGGGTACGATGAGTAATAAGCACTGCTTGAGTGGTTATCTGATTGGTAAAAGTGGGAAAGTGTATTTATTTTCGTTTATGCATAATCATTATGTGGGTAGTTCGAGGCCGTTGAAGGTGGAGATGGAGCGGGTGCTGGGGGAATTGCGGCTGCTATTCTAAGACACCTCGGAGACCTTAAGGACTCGGAGGTCTTAAGGTCTCCGAGTCCTTAAAACCTCCGAGTCCTAGAACCTCCAATCACGATATAATCTACTAATAACCAAATAGATATGATCTCATCTTCTTCATTTCAAAAAGCCATTGACCTCGCATACCTGAAAGGCCTCCTCCCAATAAATACTAGAACTAAGATGTCTTTCATGATCACACTCATCTTCTCCCTCTCCACTCCACTACTCCTCCCCGCCCAAACCTTCTACTTCGGCGCCGACCAATCTTACGTCAACGAACTGGAAGACTGCGGCGCCACCTATTTCGAAAATGGCGAAGCAAAAGACGTCTACGACATCTTCGCCGATCACGGCTGCAACCTAGTGCGCCTCCGCCTCTGGCACACCCCCAGCTGGTACGACAACCTCAACGATGGCCAACGCTACAGCGACCTTGCCGACGTCCAAAAAAGTATCGCCCGAGCGAAAGCACAAAACATGGATGTCTTACTCGACTTCCACCTCTCCGACACTTGGGCTGATCCCAGCAATCAGCTCGTTCCTGCGGCTTGGTTGGATGTGGTGGATGACCTGCCCATCCTGCAAGACTCCTTGTACAATTATATTTTCAATACGCTCAGTACCCTCCACCAGGAGAACGTACTGCCCGAACTCGTCCAGATTGGCAATGAGACTAATAAAGGTATTCTTCAATCCCCTACCGACAACGAAACTTGGGCACTCGACTGGCCTCGCAACGCCGCCCTTTTCAACACCGCCATTAGTGCTGTCCGAGCAGTAGAAAACAACACCGGAGCTTCCATAAAAATAGTGCTGCACGTCGCTGATCCTGATAACACGGCTTGGCTCATCCAAGCCTTCCACGACAATGGCGTCACAGATTTTGATATCATCGGCATCTCTTACTACTGGGCTTGGCACCAACCAACGACCATCGCACAAACGGGCGAAGCCATCGAGCAGCTTCGGGATACCTATCCCGATAAGGAAGTCTTGATTGTAGAGACTGGTTATATTTGGACGAATGAGTCCAATGATAATGCCAATAATATCATCTCAGCAGTACATCCCGACTACAGTCCTGCCTCACCCACGAATCAGCGCGATTGGCTGATCGATTTAGCGAAAGTGGTCATCGAAAGCGGGGGCTTGGGCGTTTGCTATTGGGAACCGAGCTGGGTGTCGAGTGATTGCTATACCCAGTGGGGGCAGGGTTCCCATCAAGAGCATGCTACCTTTTTTGATTTCGACAATCATCTTTTGCTGCCAGGGGGTATCGAGTGGATGAACTACCCTTACGATTTGACCACTTCTACGCAGCCGCCTGCCTGGAAGGAGCAGGTAAAAATTAGCTATGCACCGCTTGAGCAGCAGGTACAGATTAGTCTGAATGACCATAGCTCGACTTCGAAGTTTAGGTATGCCATAGTAGACTCCATCGGAAGGCAATATTTGGCTGGTAAACTTACGGATGCTTCTACTTCGGTTTCGCTAAAAAACTATCCCAGTGGCTTGTACGTCGTGCTCCTAAAAGGACAAAGTGGCTTGACTATAGCTCAAAAAATAGTGCATTATGTACCTTAGTAATAGTCAAACAATAGCTTTTAAATATGGCAGAAGATAAGGCACCCAAAAAAATTAGACTAGAAGAGCGCAGTTTACAAGATTTACTCTCTCTAGGGTATATCTACCTCTTGATCTTGGGGCTAGTCAAAGACTCCATCTACTACGGCTTTATGGGGGTCAATTATTTGAATTACTCTACCATATTCGATGTCTTACTCAGCCCTATTAGCTATATTTTAGAGAGCTACTTTGTCCCGCTCATTCTAGTGGGTATTTCTATTCTTTTGGTCTTGCTAGGTAAGTACCAAGAGCGATCAGGTAAGCAAAAAAAGCTGCCAGAACCCCCTCCCAAAGATGCCGTAGATGTGAGTCCACTTACTAGCTATATCTTTATCATATCAATATTCTTTCTTTCCTTTTTTATAGGTACTGGTATAGGTGGCGGCTACCAGTACTACAAGAAACTCAAGAATAAGTCAGCTATTGCGAACCACCATATCTACTTTAACCATGCTAAAGAAGAGGCCGTTCCGGTACGGCTTGCAGGTCAAAATAGCCAGTACTTATTTTTTATTAAGGAAGGAGGAGATCGGGTATCCATCGTTCCGATTGGTAATACTATTTTCAAAATAGAAGAAATACCTGAAGCAGAGCGCAAAGAAGACCCTGAATAGTAGGTCTTGCTCACTTTTTCGTACCTTATAAATATAAACACCTAGGCTAAATCTCTTATGTATGAACCAATCTTCCCTTCTCCTCCTCACCCTATGTCTTTTTGCGTGCTCCCCCTGCAAAACCTTGGTCGTCAAAAAGGATTTAGATGTGGCCTATCAGGCCAGTATTCGCGATGCCGCGCAGCCAGAGACTAGCAAAATTAGTGATGATTTGTGGAGCCTTTCGGCTGAAAACCCAGACTTGATCCAAGACGATCAAGGTCGAGTACTGGTAATGACATGGACGAGCTGGGACGGCTACAAACAATCGACTGGCCAACCCATGACGCTTTCGCGCGACATCTGGGTAACGCCCGCTCCTCAACTCCAAGATTTTTGCACTAAGCTACGACTAGACTCCGCCGATATGCAGCTGCGCCTCAAACAGCTACTGGGCCTTCCCCCTACGGGCAATAAGTCCTACTTTGCAGAAATGTGGGTCGCTCCCAGCGATTGCTTTCGCCCTTGCCCCGACCCGGAGGTGACGGATCAAATGTGTAGTCTCGCCTATCCCACCTCTAGCCGAGGTAATGTCAACCCAGCCCACCAACAATGGATTGAAAACCTACGCGCCGAGTCTTACGGCCCGGAGGGCTATCCGTGGACGCAGCTGGGCTATACCTACGATTGGGGTAACCCCAAATACCATGTCGGACTAAGCGAATGTGTTGTTCCTGAAGGTGCAACGGTCTTGGTCAATGAAGCCTTCAATATTTATGACTACTGTAGTACAAAACGTTAAGAGATGAGTCAGATAGCGCCCGTGAAGCTCCTCCAATCCGTGCTTGCCCTCGATGAGATAGAAGCGCACCGTAAAGGATATGCTTGGTATGTTTCCCATTTGCTGCCTTGCCTACAATATTCCCAATGGCCAGCAGATCAGCACCCTTTGGTTGCTGATATTTGGTATATGGCGAATACGATTCATCAAGTAAACGGAGCGCCATTAGCGGCTATAGCGGCAGCAAAAAAAGCGCTCAGCTTTGACTCAGAGCATTTGGAGTCCATCTATGACCTCATTGACTTGCATCTTGAAATAGGGCACTACCAGGAGGCATTTGATTTAGTCAATCAAGCCATCGACTTGGAACCTGATGATGTGGAGCTGCTGTTCACCAAACAAAATATTCAAGACGCACTCAACTACAACGAAACACCGCTATACTCTGAAGATGATCCCATCTGGCCTTTCCACGAGCAACTCGCACAAGGGCGCTTTTCCGATTTTTTGGCTACAGCCAAAATGCCAGAAGACCTACCCGAAGAGTGGCTCCGCTGCCGCGCCGCTGCCTTTGCCGCCACCGAGCAATGGACGCACTATCTGGATGGCTGGCAGGAATTGGCACAACTAGAGTCCCCAGTGGAGTTCACCGCCTTAGATTGGTTTTACTTGCCAGACTCTTTTTTGGGTAATGAAGCTTTTTGGAAAAGCATCGGCCAAGCAGTCGTTGTGGAAAAGCCAGACTATACTGACGATTAATTGGTTTGCCACATGCAAACCAGTTAATGTGCAGTATATACTGTACCAAAGTGGTTTGCAATGTTGCAAACCACTTTGCGTCATGTATATTTCGACTAGTACTCAAAAAACAATTCTTCCTCCTAAGCTGTATCTTCATAAAGCAAATCATCCACCCACTATGGCAAATCCATCCAAAGTACTCCTTACGGGCGTCACCGGTTTCTTAGGCTCTCATACCACCATCCAGCTCCTCAATAAAGGCTATGAAGTATTGGGCACCCTTCGCAATATGAAGCGGGCCGAAGAAATCAAAGCAGTCATCGCGCAACACACCGACCAGATCGAACAGCTCCATTTTGCGGAAGCAGACCTCACAGACGCCTCGGCGTGGGAGAAATTAATGCAAGGTGTAGACTATGTGCAGCACATCGCTTCCCCCTTCCCGCGCGTTTTGCCAAAAAACGAAGAGAAGCTTATCGGGCCAGCTAAGAATGGTACGCTCAATGTTTTGAAGGCTGCTGCTAAGCGAGGCGTAAAACGAGTAGTGCTCACCTCTTCTACTGGCGCTATTGTGTACGGTAGACCTAAAAGCCAACGCAGTGGTACCTACACAGAGCGAGACTGGACGGATGAACATAACAAAAGCGACTCTACGCCCTATTTCCGTAGCAAAACCATTGCAGAGAAAGCCGCCTGGGAGTTTATCGAAAAAGATACTTCTGGTATGGAGTTAGCGGTCATTTGCCCTGGTGCTATCCTTGGGCCGGTCTTGGAGAAAGATTTTGGCACCTCTGCTAATATTGTCATCAAAACGATGGATGGCAGTAGCCCTGCTCTACCCAAGCTAGGCTTCCCAATGGTAGATGTCCGCTCGGTGGCCGACTTGCAAATTCGCGCCATGGAATCGCCCAAAGCAGCTGGGGAACGCTTTGCGGCCACTGCTGGCTATCACTCGTTTAAAGAAGTGGCAGCCATCCTCAAAGCGGCATACCCAAGCCGCAAGATACCAAGTGCCACATTGCCCAATTTCGCAGTTCGGCTATTCGCTAAACTGGATCCAACCTTAGGGCCTATTCTAATTGATTTAGGAGTAGAACGTAAAGTCTCGAATGCTAAAGCCAAAGAGGTGCTAGACTGGCAACCTATTGATAACAAAGAGGCGATTTTAGCTTGCGCTAAAAGTGTTTTCGAGCAGGGAATCTTAAAATAAGCTTGAGGAGGCGGGGAACTTTTCTTTTCCATTCTGAATTGAAGGCTAAAATTATCCTTCAGTTATGGAAACATACCCAAGCTTAAGCACCGAGCGGCTGGTTTTAAATCAGCCTCAGGTGAAAGACATTCCGTCTATTGTCCAGCATGTGGGCAATCCCAACGTTAGTTTTAACCTACTCAATGTCCCTCATCCTTATCATGAACTGGATGCTGTTTTTTGGATCAACCAGGCTAATCAAAGTTTTAAAGATGGTTCAAAATATGTTTTTGCCATACGGCTAAAGAAAAACTTGGAACTAATTGGAGGGATGGGATTACATGTTAATAAAAAGCATAAGCGGGCAGAGCTTGGCTACTGGCTTCAGGAAGAAAGCTGGGGGCAGGGCCTCACCACCGAAGCAGCAACTGCTGTAATAGCATTTGGTTTTGAGACCCTTCAACTCCATAAGGTCATGGCGATACATGTTACAAGTAATCCTGCTTCGGGGCGCGTGATGCAAAAGATTGGCATGCGCAAAGAAGGAGAACTGAAAGGCCATATACAGAAAAATGGAGTCTACCAAGATATTGTTCAGTATGGCGTCATTCGGCCCTCTTCATCGTCGATCTAGCCAGCTTCGGTAATGATGCTGATCATCTTCAAGGAAATCCTGAGCTTCGCGTATCCAGTCCTTATTCCGATTGAGTGGAATAGTGGGCTGGATACCAATATTATCTATCGTTAAATTCCGATCCAATCGCCTACTCCGAGTAGTGGCGCACCATAGCCGATAGGGAATACTGGGCAGGTTGATCGGCCGCATATCCCCATAGTCATACATGCCTATAGTTGGCTCTCCCATCAAGACCACCCGATCACTTTGTTGTGCTACCAATAAAAAATGCTCTGCCGTACTCCCACAATTATTATCGATTAGCACAGCAATTCGTTGAGGCCCCTCTACCTGCTCTATTACCTGAAAATAATCGCCCGATAAGCTTACCAACTTCCCCTGCCCCGCTCGCATCCGTTCAATATTTTGTCGGATGTAAAACTTCTGATTTTCTGGGATGTAGGGGCTTTCTAATTGGCGCTCATAAGCTGCAATATTCGCAGGAGTGGCATAAACATCAAACCCAATAAACTGAATGGTATCCAACCCAAGGTAGGGCAACAAGCGCTGATAGGTGAATACCGCACCGCCATCATTCCCCCGCAAGTCAATAATCAGGTTTTTACTTTTTCGAAGCGCAGCGTCTTGCACGCGAATAGTCGAATCAATTTGTGTATAAAATCCTTCGTAGAAAGTTCTAATTTTCAGGTAGGCCGTTTGAGCTGAGCGCTGCTCAAAAGCAACAGCTGGGCCAGTAATATCGGAAGTCGTCTCTGCATAATTAGGGTATAAAAAGCGATTGGTCACTAGACCTTGCCTACCGGTGAGCTGAATATGCCCATCTTGGAAGAAGGCGATATACTCCATGAGTATTTCTAGGCAGATCGCTTCTTGGCGCGTCTGTTTGGCTTTTTGCCTACTAGTTGCCAAAAAAGTTTGGTACTCCTGCTGATTAGCGGATGTGATTTTGTCGGCAATGCCTGCATAATTGGCTTCGATATGCGTTACCACTGCTTCAAAATTTTCCAAACAGTTGCAGTCTTGTGCCTTCAATGATAGGGTATACAACAACAAAAAGAGGCAGAATAATGGCTTCATACGCTAATGCTAATTTGTCTGTTTTAATGGAACGTCTTTCCAGCTCGATGCGTTCTGCCTTTAATTTAAGAAGATTAAAGTTATAATGTATGGCACTGCTCACCCCACAACGTATCTCCCTCCAAACTGGTGAAACACTCCTCCTGCGCTCTGCTTTTCGTGAAGATGCTGGTATGATGCTCCAGCATGTCCACAAAGTGGGCAGCGAGACGGACTTCCTCACGTTCGGAGCAGGCGAATTTGATAAGACAGAGGCAGAAGAGGCACAGATTGTACAAAATCATCTGGATGCCGATAATCAAATCTTCATGCTAGCATTCATTGAAGAAGAGTTAGTAGGTATGATGAATGTCCATGCCCGTTCGCGCAAGCGCCTACGCCATGTGGGGGAGTTTGGGATTAGTGTAGCACGGGCGCACTGGGGCAAGGGCATTGGCCAGCACATGATCTTGGCTATGATTGCTTGGGCGAAAGCTTCGGGCGTGATTCGCAAGCTTAATTTGATGGTGAATGAGGAAAACAAAAGGGGGATACACATTTACAAGAAGCTGGGCTTTGAAGTGGAGGGCTTGCTGCGGCGGGATTTTTGTTTGAATGGAACGTTCTCGGATACCTATTATATGGGGATGTTGATTGATTGAGCGAATTCTTATCCCTTCATTTTAGGAGTACATTCCCCCAGTTCTTCTCTGATAACGTCATTAATATCATAAACACGCCCCGCTTCTATATCGCGATTAGATGCTTCTGCACGAGAAATTAGTTCTTCGACCGTCATTGGTTTTAATGTAGCTTCATAAGCAGCTGCCTCTTTTCGCTGCTTTAAAGCGATAAAGTCCTTTAGTGCTTCTTCATCCTCTAACTGAACCAGCCATTCTATCAACTGGAATTTCTGCTGTTGTGCTTCCGCTAAACTCATATTCTTTTGCGTTTGATCTTGTAATACTAAAGCTACATTTTTCTTTGCAAAATGTCTAGACCTTAATTCGTTATTCCCTGTCTCCTGAAGGCCGCCGGACTTACGCCTTGCCACCGCCGAAACGACCGTACAAAAGCACTTGATTCTGATTAGTTGAGCAAATGGGCAATTTCTTTGAGGCTTACCCAGAGTGGAACTCATTTGTACACATTAAAGGTGCGGCTAAAGTAGGAAGTCGGTTTCATCAAACTGAATGAAGCGCTGAAGACGCGCGTAGAGGGGGGTTCCTAAATTCTTTCTACATTTGCGCAGCAGCGATTTTAGAAACCGAATGTATGAGAACCGTTTGTCTTTTATTCCTCTTCTTGGGAATAGTTTACCTATGCAGCGCGCAAACTACAACCGTCACTGACCGAGCTACTGGAGAGCCCCTCGTTATGGCTACCCTTTCCAGTGAGCAGCCCAAAGTGTTTGCTATTACTGATGAAAATGGCCAGGTAGAGCTGGGGCTATTCCGAGAAGCCACTGCTATTGAAATTAGCTCTCTGGGTTATGAATCCCTTCAGTTAAGTTACTACGAATTAGAGCAGCGCAATTTTAAGATCAGGCTACAACCTACCGATTTTTCATTTGACCAAGTCGTCATTTCAGCTACCCGCTGGCGGCAGTCCTCTGGCAACGTACCTATGAAGATTTCGACTATTTCGGAGCAAGAAGTGGCGCTTCAAAATCCGCAAACAGCCGCTGATTTGTTGGGTGCTTCAGGGGAGGTATTTATTCAAAAAAGCCAACAGGGCGGCGGCAGCCCCATGATACGGGGATTTTCTAGCAATCGCTTACTCTATGCCGTGGATGGTGTGCGAATGAACACTGCTATTTTCCGAGCGGGCAATCTCCAAAATGTCATTTCGCTTGACCCATTTGCTATTGAAAAAACAGAGGTGTTCTTTGGCCCTGGTTCAGTCATTTACGGAAGTGATGCAATTGGAGGGGTCATGAGTTTTCAAACCCTCACCCCTGAGCTCACCCAAGATACTAAGCAGCTGACCCAAGGTAAGGCGGTAGCGCGTTTTGCTTCTGCCAATGAGGAGTTTAGCGGCCATTTTGATGTGAATGTCGGATGGCAAAAGTGGGCACTGGTGACTAGCATTAGTGCCAATAGTTATGGCGATCTGCGCATGGGGAGCAATGGCCCCAGTTCCTACCTACGCCCCAACTTTGTAGAACGCTTCGACAGTACAGATGTAGTGGTCAACAATAGCGATCCCCAGCTACAAGTCCCCTCTGGTTTTGACAAAATCAATCTCATGCAAAAGCTACGCTTTAAGCCTTCTGAGGAATGGGATATTGAATACGGTTTCCATTATTCTGAAACCACGCCTTATTCGCGCTACGACCGGCAGCTCCGCACCCGCAACGGCCTTCCTCGCTACGGCGAATGGGCCTACGGCCCACAAATTT
>JBCCRH010000015.1:0-30829 GCA_039208045.1 Bacteroidota bacterium | reverse complement strand
TAGTTTTTTAGCAGCATGTATTGCTGGTAATCTGATAAGTATTGCTGGTATCCTTGCATTTGCTTTTATTTTTTGCAAAGATACGATATCAATTAATGCAATACACTGAATTACAGTGGGTTATAGCTGTGTTCTTAGGGTGGGTTTGTTCAACGGTCTGGCTAAACGCAGTAGCCCCACATAGGGGCTACTGCTGTTTTAGCCTTTGTTGGCATCAGTCTTTATTTTCTTATTTATCTATAAAAAGCTATTTCGTCTGTACAGTTACTTTAATCTTGTCGCTACTTTCATTAGTAGCAAGTATCTCTACCTTAACATTCTGATAAATATATTTATCACCTTTAGCCATGGGAGCATCTTCAAGTAATTCATTGCCATTATTTGCTCCTGGCTTTACTTGAATCGGACCTCTTCCACCTGGTATTTTTGTGTTTACTATATAGACAATCGCTCCTTCCTTTAGTATATTTTTATCAAATCCTATTTTTCTCCTGCTTTCTATCACTAAAGCACTTGTGGTATCCAAGGGGACTATTAATCCTTTAATTCCTCCTATAGTCTCAATTGCTTCAATCTCTAAGATTATCTCACCACTTTCGTGGCAATAAATTTGAGAATCATCTAACCAACCTAACATCCAACGTTCGAATGCAAAATATCCCGGTGCTTTTGCATCACACCTTCCCATTAAACCAAACGTGCCAACATATCTGTTCAAACTATCTGTTCCAAAATGATAAAGGTCAGGTAAACTCAATGAGTGTCCAGTTTCGTGTGGCAACCAAATTCCTCCCCAATGATTTAAATCATATCCTGAGGTAATACCTGTTGAAATAGCAGCACCGTCAGCACGAATACGATATTCTGAGTCTCTTGCTTTAAAAGTTGGTCCCTGTCTTATTTCTTTAGCATCAGGATTTGTCATAACCAAGACGATATGTGTTTGACTAAAATCCACCTCCGCATCAGCTAAATCTACTGCCTCTTGAATAAAATCTAAATGAGACTGACCTCTGTAAATAGCCATTCCATAATACTCTGATTTTTTACTTACACGTAACCATTTAAAATGAGGCTGTAGATTTAATTCCATTTTCCCATATGATACTTCATTAAAGAAATTTGATGCTATGGGGTTAATCACCGAAAAAACACTATCGGGAGTTCGTGTTGCAGGAACATCATCAAAATCTACAAAAAGTACAGTCATATTTACTTTTCCTATTGACGGTGCCAATTCGCTAACTTTAGGAAATCCAAGGGCTACATCAGCATCTACAACTCTTGGAAGTCTGCAATTCAATTTTTCAGAACTATCTTGGATATTCTTTAATATGCTTTTTTTCTGAGTTCCACAACTGATAAGAAGCAGATTTAGTAGTAGAATGCTAACTATTTGTTTTTTCATTTCTTTTTTTGATTGATGCCAACGTCAGCACAAAACCAATAGAATACTAAGCAGCAACCGTTTCTCCTTCCGCTGCCTCAGTAGGCGCTTCCTCGTCCACTTCATCCTTCTCCATCCGCAAATTATCAATGATGAAGCGCTGGCGTGCTGGGGTGTTTTTGCCCATGTAGTAACTCAATACATCATCAATATTGGTATCTTCATTTAGGATGACCGGTTCGAGCCGGATGTCTTCTCCGATGAAATCGCCGAATTCGCTGGGCGAAATTTCACCTAGGCCCTTAAAGCGAGTGATCTCTGGTTTGCCTCTCAGCTTTTGGATGGCGGCTTGTTTTTCAGCTTCGCTGTAGCAGTAGAAGGTCTGCTTTTTATCGCGTACTCGGAAGAGGGGGGTGTCTAGAATGTAGAGGTGTCCATTGCGCACCAAATCGGGGAAAAATTGTAAGAAAAAGGTGAGTAGTAATAGCCGAATGTGCATGCCATCCACATCGGCATCGGTAGAAATCACGACCTGATTGTAGCGCAAATCGTCGAGGCCATCTTCTATATTTAGGGCGTGCTGTAGTAGGTTGAACTCCTCGTTTTCGTACACTACTTTTTTGGTCAAGCCAAAACAGTTGAGCGGTTTTCCTCGGAGGGAGAAGACCGCTTGGGTCTGTACGTCTCGTGCTTTGGTGATAGAGCCACTAGCCGAGTCTCCCTCTGTAATGAAGATAGTGGTGGCTTTACGAATCTCCTCCGCAAATTTGCGGTTGCTGTCGCTGAAGTGTGCTCGGCAATCCCGCAGCTTCTTGTTGTGTAGGTTTGCTTTTTTTGCTCGTTGGTTCGCCAGTTTTTTGATACCCGCAATCTCCTTGCGCTCGCGCTCGGATTGCAAGATACGCTTGCGGAGTGCTTCGGCAACTTCCGAGTTTTTGTGCAAAAAGTTATCTAGGCGTTGCTTCACAAAATCGCCAATAAACTTACGGACTGATGGGCCGCTCGGGCCAATATCATTGGAGCCTAACTTCGTTTTGGTCTGCGACTCAAAAACGGGTTCTTCTACGCGCACGCTGATGGCTGCCATAATAGAAGCGCGAACGTCCTTGGGGTCAAAATCCTTTCCAAAAAATCCCCTTACTGTGCTCACTACTGCCTCTTTGAAGGCATTCAAATGAGTGCCCCCTTGGGTAGTGTGCTGTCCATTAACGAAAGAGTAGTACTGCTCACCATAATGGTTGCCGTGTGACATGGCAATTTCGATATCATCGCCACGCATGTGGATAATATCGTAGCGGAGTTGTTCGCGCTGCGTTTTACGACTCAGCAGATCGAGCAAGCCATTTTTAGAATAAAAAGACTTGCCGTTAAAGTTGATCTTGAGGCCAGAGTTGAGGTAAGCATAATTCCAAAGCTGGTTCTCTAGATACTCACTTCTAAATCGATATTTCTTGAAAATATCAGGGTCAGGACGGAAAAATACGGAAGTGCCATTTTGTTCTGCGGTCTTCTTTAAGCGATGATCTTTAGAAAGTTCTCCCCGTTCAAACTCAGCAACTTTTGCCTTTCCCTCCCGCACTGATTTTACCTGAAAATATTCCGAAAGGGCATTCACGGCTTTGGTACCTACACCATTGAGGCCCACTGATTTTTTGAAGGCTTTGGAGTCGTACTTGCCACCGGTGTTAATCTTTGAAACACAATCAACTACCTTACCCAGCGGGATACCACGGCCAAAATCACGAATAGACATCGCTCCGTCTTCTAGCTTTACTTCGATGGTTTTGCCATGCCCCATCACATATTCATCGATGGAGTTATCGAGTACTTCCTTTACCAGAATATAAATCCCATCATCCGCCGCCGAGCCATCGCCTAGCTTGCCAATGTACATCCCTGGGCGCATGCGAATGTGCTCTTTCCAATCCAGTGAACGAATGTTATCTTCTGTGTAGGTTACTTTTGCCATCTGCTAAGGTTTGAAGTCGCTTTCCAGCTCATTTTTTTACACAAAATGGGATTTTTTGTGTTATGTAAAAGTACAAAATAAAGAAAAATAATTCAACAAATTGTTTTGATTGTTAAAACATAACGTGTCGGATTGAAAAGGCAACATTTATTAGAACATCACCCTGCGCTGGCTATTTTGCGGAAAGCAATTCGCAAAGAAGCTCGTCAGCAACGCGGAGTTGGCCTATTTTTTGGGCTAGCGGGGGCGGTGTTGCTTGCCTTTGGCTTTTCCAATAGTGTATTGCTCAGCGTGATAGGCTTAGCTATGTTAGTCTGGTGTATTCGTTTGATACTAACGGCACCTTTAGAGGTGGATGCCAGTCCAATTATGCGGAAATTGCATTATCAGCCAGAGGATGTTGTTTGGGTCTATTCGCTGATCACGCAGCGGATGCCCTTTGGTTTTCACTTTATAGATTCGGGAATTTTGTATTTTAAGCTTTCCGATGGCGATGAGTTGTCTGTGAGTGTACCTTCACATCAGCTAAAGCTTATTTCTAAAACGCTCAATCGAGTGCTGCCGCATGCGGCCTTTGGCTATTCGGAGGAGCGCGAGCATCGTTTTCGGCATAACCCTAACACACTGCGCAAAGACTTGAACTGAGCACATTTAAAACTATAGACAGACCATCTCCAGATGAAAGAGCTATTATTCCGACCCATTGATATCGCTTCATTGGTGTTTTTTAGAATTGCTTTTGGGGCATTAGCTTTTGCTGATGTGCTAGCATCGTATATTGGCTATCATTTGCTGCAAGACTCCTATAATGTTGATGGTTTTCGGTTTAAATACTATGCTTTTGAGTGGGTAGAGCCATTTCCTGAGCCTTTTATGACGATCTTTTTTATCCTTATGCTAGGCTTGGCCTTGTGTATACTCGTGGGTTTTCGTTATCAGCTTAGTGCGAGCCTTTTTGCGGTTGGTTTCACGTATATCTTTCTGCAAGAAAAGGCGCATTACCTCAATCATGCCTACTTGTTCTGTTGGCTTTGTTTTGTGATGATTTTTCTGCCCGCGCATCGGGCCTTTTCAGTAGACGTTTGGCGAAAGCCAGCTCTTTACCGAAGAGAGATTCCATTTTGGAGTATGGCGATTTTGCCGGGTCTGATGGCAATCGTATACTTCTATGGTGGAATTGCTAAAATAAATCCAGACTGGTTACAAGCCATGCCACTGAAGCGATGGCTCGCTGCAAAATCGCATTATTTCTTGATTGGTCCTATTTTAGAACAAGAGTTTACCGCCTATTTCATGGCTTATGGAGGATTGCTGTTAGATTCGTTGGTGGTCTTTTTCTTGCTCAATAAGCGGACACGTATTTGGGCTTTTGCAGCGGTTTTATTTTTTCATGTGGTCAATCATTTGGTTTTTGCTATTGGCATCTTTCCATTTTTATCTGTTGCAATTACTGCTCTATATTTCCCACCAAATTTTCCACGGGTGTTAGTGGAGAAATTGAGCCAGCGCTTTGGCATTTTACGTAAGTATACCCAAAAATGGGAGACGCGCCTGGCAAATGCTACCCCTGCACCACTTTGGCAAGCTGCGCCGGCCTACCGAACCAGGATTATGGCAGGCTTAGCAGTTGTACTAGCCATTCATTTGCTACTGCCTTGGCGGCATCTGCTATACCCTGGCAACGTGGCGTGGACGGAAGAAGGGCATCGCTACTCTTGGCGCATGATGCTGCGGAGTAAATCGGGCAGTGGCTATATAGAAGTACAGCTTCCTGATGGCACTAAAGAACCCTACAAGACCCTTCAGTTATTGAACAAACGGCAACGCCGAAAAATGAAAACTCATCCTGATATGATCTTACAGTTGGCGCACCATATTCGTGATGAATACCGTGCTAATGGGGAGGAGGTAGCGGTATTTGCTCGCTATCGAGTACGCCTGAATGGTAAGCCGAAGCAATTTTTGGTAGATCCATCAGTTGATTTAGCCAAGGAAACTTGGCATATGTTTGAGGCGTCTTCCTGGATTATACCCTTGGCAGAGGAGTAAGGTTTAGTATCGTGTAACAAAAACCAAGTTTTGGGCCACGCGGATTACAAATCCACTGAGCGCGGACAAGTTTTAGTTTATTACACAAAAGGCTCCATCACTTTTTTGCATATCTTAGGCGGCAGACAATAAAAACAAACATACTCATGAAATCAGTATGGTACCCACCCAGTAATAAACACTAGACCAATGATTAAACGAAGAACCTTTCTATACAAAACGGCCCTCTCTGCCTTAGGCCTTTCTTTAAACAGCTGCTTGGAGGAGGCTCCTCCGCCGAGTAAAAGAGAAGAAACGAAAGTAGTGAAGACTCCTATTGTTGTGGCGACTTGGAACCGCACTTATGGTACGGATCGCGCTATGGAAATCTTGCATCAAGGGGGCAGCGCACTAGATGCCGTTGAAGAAGGAGTAAAGGTCGTAGAGGCCAATCCCAAAGATGTAACGGTAGGTTATGGTGGGATGCCAGACCGAAACGGTGATGTTACCTTAGATGCTTGCATTATGGATCATTTGGGTAATGCAGGTAGCGTAACTTGCCTTAAGCAAATTAAGCACCCCACATCGGTAGCCAGGAAGATTATGGAGCAGACTCCACATGTCATGCTAAGTGGTGACGGTGCCCTCCAGTTTGCGCTTTCTTGTGGATTTAAAGCAGAAAATCTGCTTACTCCTTCGGCAGAACAAGCTTGGAAGCGATGGTTGAAAAAACGCGAATATGCCCCCAAAATTAATGTAGAACAGCACGATACGATTGGGATGTTGGCCTTGGATGAGCATGGGAATCTATCGGGAGCTTGTACTACTAGTGGCATCGCCTTTAAGATGCCGGGGCGTGTTGGAGATTCTCCCATCATTGGTGCTGGTTTGTTTGTTGATAATGAAGTAGGTGCGGCCTGTGCTACTGGCTTAGGGGAGATGGTACTGCGCACCTTGGGCTCTTTTTTAGTCGTTGAATTTATGCGGCAGGGGCTAAGCCCGAAGGAAGCTTGCAAGCAAGCGGTTGAACGTATTGTAGCCAAACATGCCCATCTGGCACATGAATATCAAGTTGGATTTGTTGCGTTATCGAAAACTGGGGAGACAGGGGCATACTCTGTACGCAAAGGATTTAGCTATACCGTTGACCACGCCTCCAATCCTGAAGTGAGAAAATCTGATTTTATGTTGACTTAATTAATGAAATTGCCAAATCTAGTTTAAAAATGCTTAAGCAAACGACCACTATATTGCAGAAACTAGCCGCCACCCCCACCTGGTCAGATATTGTGGCTACCCACGAAGCAATAGCTCCGATGATTCATTGCACACCAGTGCTACAGAGTACAAGTATCAACGCCATTGCTGGTGCCCAGCTCTTTTTTAAATGTGAAAATTTCCAGAAAATTGGTGCTTTTAAAATGCGAGGGGCCAGTAGCGCCGCGCTGCGACTTAGCAAAGTGGAATTGGATCGTGGTTTAGCTACCCACTCTTCCGGCAATCACGCCCAAGCAGTCGCTCGAAGTGCGCAGTACCTCGGTGTGCCTGCCTATATCGTAATGCCTAGTAATGCTCCCAAGATCAAAGAAAAAGCGACTAGAGGCTATGGTGCTGAAGTGATTCATTGTGCTCCAACACTAGCGGCTAGGGAGACGACCCTACAAGCAGTAGTAGCAGAGAAGGGGGCTACTTTTATTCACCCTTACGATAACTACGACGTCATTGCTGGACAAGCCACTGCGGCAAAAGAATTGATAGAAGAAGTGGGCGAGCTAGATATCGTCATGGCACCTATTGGTGGCGGTGGCCTAATGAGTGGGACTGCCCTTGCTACCCGAGCACTCCTACCGCACGCAAAAGTCTACGGGGCAGAACCCAAAGAAGTGGATGATGCCTATCAGTCGTTCAAGGCAGGTAAAATCATTAATAATACGACCATCAATACTATTGCTGATGGGCTGAGAACCAATCTGGGGCCGAAGACTTTTGAGGTGATTTCTAAGCAGGTGGATGATATCTTTACCGTCGAAGAGTCTACGATCATCGAAGCAATGCGGATGACCTGGGAGCGAATGAAAATTATCATCGAGCCTTCCTGTGCGGTACCCTTGGCAGCAGTATTGACCTATCCTGAACAATTTGCAGGCAAACGAGTGGGTATTATTGTAACGGGCGGAAATGTGGATTTGGAGCAGCTACCATTTTAAAACAGGAGTGAAAATAAGAGCGCAATCAAAATTACGATTGCGGTAGCGACCTGATAAATACCCCACACTAGTAGCGACTTGAGAATGCCCTTGCCTAGGGGCAGTTTAAAAATGCTTAAGAAAGCATATAAATTATACCCTAAATACAAGGCGGACTGAATAACCGACGCAATCGGAAATTTAACGATAAATGGAATTAACAGGCAGTACACTATCGTTTTGATCGAAAAGATATAGCTGTTGATCACCAAGTGCTCCGCAAAGTTAAATTGCCTAAACACCCAATAGGTGCCTATTGTAAGTAGTGGGATAGCACTTAGGAAAAAGAGGTTAAAGTATTTATTAAAAGCCACTATCAGTCCTATGGCAAAAGACTGTATGTACGCTGGCAACTGTGCATACCCATCAGAATTTCTGAACTCTTCTGTCATCTCATCGCTGATTGGCAAAAACTGAAAAGATAGAAAGGTCGCAATGGCAGCCATCAGTAGCGCGAAGCGGAAAGGCTTGATCATACGCGAGCGATCGCGGTAGAGGTATTCTTCTATTGCTGCTCTGGGAGCCAGAATAAACTGCTTTACGGTGTAACCAATCCCGCGTTCTAAGTGAAACTGTTCTAGCAGAATACCTAGAATGCTCTTCATGGTGATGCGTTCGAGTGGTGCTTTGGAGTCTGGCGTATCCATTTATCGTTTACTTGATCATTAACCAATTACTATGGGTGCTCTATTCCTTATTTGTGGATTCATCTATGTAGTCGTCACGGTTGTTCGTGAAAAAAGCTTATGAGCCCTTGGGTTGATAGGCCGGTAGACTAGCAAGCATTGGAATACCAAATTCGTTTGGTGTTTGTAGCATCCTTTTGGCCTTTAGAAACGTTTTTAGCCGATCCTCTGCAAAATCTGGGTCTCCTCTTCTCAAACTTTCGATTTTCACTAATTCTGCTGAATGAATAATTTTGCCATCGCCCATGTAGATGGCCACATGTTTGATGCGTTCTTTTTTAGTATCCGTGGCAGGAGTGCCAAAAAATAAGAAATCCCCCGGCACTAAATTGACCAAAGTGGTATCTGTTGCAATCGGCTTCCCAACATGTACTTGCTGGGAGGCATCGCGAGGGAGCATCAGCCCATTTAGATAGAATACACTTTTTGTAAAACCGCTACAATCAACGCCCTTGCCCGACGTACCTCCCCAGAGATAAGGGCGACCCATCCAATTCTGGGCAGTTGCCAAGATGTTTTCAGGGTTAGGCTGGCGGCTCTGGAGCCATTCGGATAGTGGTAAAACGGCTGACTGTTGTAAATAGGCTTCTCGACCATCGGGATAGCCTACTCTCAGATAGTCTCCTTCTACAGCTAACAAAGCCAAAATATTACCCGCTAGTAAATCTGATACGACCGAAGCATTTGCTTCGGTAGAAGCATAACTGAAACCCATTTCTGGTAAGTAAACTACCCGCTCCCTTGCCTGCCATTGCTCAAATGCTGCTTTATCCAACCGAGTGAAGCCCCCTTTGTAGAGCCATCCGAGATAGCCATCTGGTGTTTGTATGTAAAACCAATTTCCTTGTTGCTTATAAATGCGTAGGGGAGTGCCTAGGGTGGATTGGGTAGAAAGCTCAGCAGAATCGCTGGGCTTGGAGCGGATATTGCAAGCAGATACCCGCACGACACCATAAGTCTTATCGCTTAGCTCAGCAGATGGAAGCATGCTAATACTATCAACCACGGGGATAGCTTGTTCCTCTAAAAAAGCAAATACTGCCTCTTTTGCCGCTGGGAGGTTGGTTTCTCCTTTTAGGATGATGTTTGCTCCGCTTGGGACTGCTTTAAGCTGAAAGATAGCGACGCGCTTGTCAGGAGCAAAGCGTTGGCGGAGCACTTCGATTTGAGTATCGATCAAATCAATTTTGTTATTGGTCTGGCAGGCAGTAGATAGCAGTATTATGCCGGTGGCTAAGACAAATCGCAGCATCATATTGGAAGTTTTGTATGAGCAGTCAGTGGAAAGATAGCCATAAATTGCCTAAAACAAGAAAGCCGATCATTCATTAGAATGATCGGCTTTCTTGCCTTATAAATCAAGTATAGTTACTATCTATTAATATCCAGAGCTTACAAAGAACAATTTTCCAGCTTTATCATCACTAGCCTGTGTAGGAGATAAACCTCCAATGTCTTTACCAACACTTGCCTGGTTGTCTTCATAGCGGCAAGCCTTGATAATTGGCTTACAAATGCCGCGCTTTGGGCGTGCACTGTAAATGCTGCTTCCACGAATGTAAGAGATATTAGATACGAAAATGCAGTTTTCGATAAGAGGCGTTACTTGGCCATAATCTCCTAAATTCTGAATTCCAGCACCGTAAGTTGCTTCATTGTCTTGAAACAGGCAATCGCTAATTACGGGGCTACTTTTACCGCTTTCTCCATTATTGTAGATAGCACCACCGTCAAGATCAGCGCGGTTAGCGATAAATTGGCAATTAGTGATAGAAGGGCTGCTTTCTCCATTCTTAGCGAAGTTGTACAGCGCAGCACCATCACGGGCATAGTTCTCAGCGAACAGGCAGTTTTCGATCGTTGGATTCGAGGCTCCGTTTGAGCCATCATTGTACCAACCTCCGCCACAACGCTTTACATCGCCCTTCAGCGTAGTACCATTTGCAAAACCGCCAGTGATAACGAAACCGTTTACTGTAGTTGCAGCGCTCACATTTTTGGTACGTACTACAGAGTACACATTATCTGTTGGCCCTGCATTTCCAATTTCGCCAGAAAGGATAGTCAAGTTTACTTCCCAGTTTCTATCGTTAATGGAACGCTCTGTGCCCACAAAGCCACCATATAACTTAATACCCTCAGAAATCTCGAAAGAAGCAGTACGATCTGTTGAAGTAGTTGGGAGATATTTGCCTTTGGCAACCCAAATTTCATCTCCTGGAGAAGCTTTTTCTAGTGCAAACAAGAGAGAACAAGCTTTGTGCCAGCTCGATCCGTTGCTAGTACCATTCGTTGTAACATGGAACACCTTCGCCTGTAGGTGCCAGCTAACGGATAGTAGTAAGGTTAATAAAATTGTCTTTTTCACGCTCTTTTTTTTGAAGTTGGTTGAGTCCTAAAGTGAACCCTTGAAATTGGTCAAGTAGATAGTAGCGTAGTTAAGATAGTTGCGGAAAATTTGACAATGGATAACTACACCACTATAAAAAATAGTGCGTCGAACAAAAGACAAATTATGGGATGGGAATTATAGACACTCAGTTAAGAAGAATGTCTAAAAAAATGTGTACATGGGAATGCTTGTCATAGCATTTAATACAATATTAAGCAATTAGTTCTTAAAAAGATAAAATTTGCTCAATATTTTTTCTTTAATCTGGTTCTTGAGGTGAAAATGTACGATCATGCATCTCTGATGAAAGAGAATACAATAAACAATGCTTTTTTATTTTGTCGTTGATGCTTTTTATTGCATCTTGGGATAAGTACAGCACAAATATAGAAATAGTAAACGTATTTTAAAAATATTAATAGCACTTTTTTTAGTTTGTTTGTATTTGTGCATTGCTATGAGAAAACAAAGAGTATGTGACTTACGAATGGGGTAGTAGTCAAAATAGGTAGATAAGGTATAATTATTGGCTAAATCAGGTATCCTATCAAAATTATAGGTTCTAAGATTAGCTGGTATTCTGTAAAATTAGTATTTTCAGCCCTAGACCTATGTATAGGGCTGGTACGTTTTAGAGCATTTAGAGCTTTGTTCCCCCCAATTTTGCTAATAGCAAGTCTCCCATTTATTGTGGGATGTCGTTTTGAGGCTATAAAGACATCCGTTACAAAAAATTAATTCCATTTATTCTCTGGTTTTCTCATAGACCATTGTCACTATGCTATTTCGAGATTACTATACTGTAGATAGTAAGACTCTATGGCTGTGATGAGGTACTATGAAGTAGTAAAACATTCTATATATAATATAGCTATAGCTAGACTTTTGGAATCCATGAACTAATATCCAGTTGCCATGCACAAAACATGTACTACATTTAAAACGACGTTGAGAAACACCAAATCCCTTTTTGCTACCGGGCTGATCTGTCTATTCTTTTTCAGCTGTCTAGATGCACAGGATGTACACTTTTCTCAAATACACAACACTCCTTTATATAATAATCCAGCGCAGACGGGTGTTTTTGGAGGAGATATCCGCTTCATGGGGAACTACCGCAATCAGTGGTCGAGGGTACCTGTTGATTTTACCACCTTCGGCGTAGCTGCCGACATGAAGTTTATCAGGAATACAGCAAAGAAAGGTTTCTTTGCTGGAGGAATACAATTCTTTTATGACCGAGCTGGATTGACTAAGCTTACGCTGATGAACTTAGGTTTGTTTGGGTCTTATACTCGTCAGCTTAATGATCATAGCTTTGCTTCGGGGGGCGTCATGATAGGTGGATCACAACGCGGATTTAGCTTGGATGGCGTGCGCTTTGATAATCAATGGAACGGAGATGTTGTAGACCTTTCTCGCCCCAATGGAGAAAATTTCCCAAATACCAGCAAGCTATTCATGGACTTAGGGGTAGGGCTCAACTACCGCTGGCAAAGTCTGGAGCCCGGAGAGCTAGTAGATCGGCTTGAAAATCGATCAAAGATTGATGCAGGGATAGGTATCTACCACTTTCATACGCCTAACCAGGGATTTTATGAAGAAGATGATGCGCCTCTGGAAATGCGCCTTAGTCCGTACATCACCAGTATTATTCAATTGGATGATGAGGTGGATTTAGTGGCCGATTTGTTGGCCCAATTCCAAGGGCAGTACACGGAGTGGGTTGGCATCATAGGCGGGAAACTGCACTTGGATAGAGATTTAGGCAATCAGTGGGCTATACAACTGGAACTCGGCTATCGCTTTGATGATTATGGTGATGCTTTCTTCCCAGGTATTGAAGTCTTTTATAATAACTGGCAAGCTGGAGTGACCTACGACTTGAATGTCTCTGACTTTGATATAGCTACCCAAAGGCGTGGTGGGTTAGAGCTTTCCATCCGCTATATTATTAAGAAAGTACGACCATTGCCGGAGCATAAAATTTGCCCATTGATCTAAGCAATAGGTATTGGCATATTTACCTATATATATGGTATACATGAAAAAGAGAGGACCCTACCATTTTTAGGACACTAAGCATTAATCTCCGCTATGAATAAGATATTTTTATCGCTTTTGCTACTTATCGTCAGTATTCAGATTGGGCAAGCGCAAACGCTTCAGGCTTGGCTGGAGGCCGCTAATGAAGCATATGAGAAAAAAGACTACTATTCTGCCTACAAATACTATGAGGTGGTTATCGAGTACGATAGTTCCATGCTGCTGGCATGGGATCGTTATGCCAACTCTGCTGTAGAGTTTGGTGCATTCTCTTCAGCTGATGCTGCGTATACACAGCTCCGTATGAGAGATACCGATAAGAAATTCCCATTTTCTACCTTCCTTCATGCAGAAACAAAGTTGTATTTGGGGCAGTACGACCAGGCACAGCAATTGTACGAGCAATTCTTGACCGACAATCAGGGTAAAAATAGCATGCTGACGCGGCGAGCAGAAGATGGAATTGAGAAATGCACTTGGGCGACTGATTGGCTTGGAAGGCCTACTAAAGATACCGTTTATCACACGGGCCCAATTATCAATTCGCGCTATTCCGATTTTGGGGCAGCTGCTATTGGGGATACCCTCTACTTTTCTTCTTTGCGGTTTATCAACAAAAAGGACTCCCTTGAACCGCCCCGAGCCATCATCAAGCTACTTCAGTACAATCCTTTAGATAGTACGGCGACTAAGCTGCCTGATAATTTCAATACGCCTGGGAAGCATGTAGGGCATACCACTTTTAATAGGGATTATTCCAAAATCTACTATACCGAATGCTCTTATCTGAACGTGAGTGATATTCAATGTACGCTGATGGTCAGGGAGCGGGGGCCAGGAGGGGAGTGGGTGAACCCCAAAGTGCTGCCTGTGAATGAAACGGGCTTCACGAATACGCACCCCAATATTGGCTTTGACTCTACACTGATGAAGGAGGTGTTATACTTCGTGTCCGACCGGCCAGGGCCAAATGGCGAGGGAAATCTGGATATTTGGCGAAGTGTCCTTTTGGAGGACGGAAAATATACGAAGCCAGAGCATTTTGATTTGAACACGCAGCGTGATGATGTTACGCCATTTTTTGATACGCCAACACAAACTTTATACTTTAGCTCTGATGGCTATATTGGATTTGGTGGTTTCGATGTGCTTAAAGCCAGCCGAACCGCGCTGGGGTGGTCAGAACCGGAGAATATTAAGTTTCCCATCAATAGTAGCTATAATGATTTATACTATGGTAAATTTATTAATGGGTCCAAAGTGTACTTTGCTTCTAATCGCCCCGATTCGCTCGCCCTATTCTGGGACGAAAGTCACGATGCTTGTTGCAATGACATCTATGTAATCAACTATGAAACAGCTGTGTTCTTACGTGCTCTAACGTATGATCTTCAAGACAGCAATGCCTTAGCAGGAGTAACGGTAGCCCTCTATCGAATTGGGCCCAATGGAGAGGAGGTGCTGGTAGATACCAAACTCAATAAAATCGGTAATGAATTTGGCTTTTTTGTCGAGCCGAATATGCAATACAAATTGGTGGCCACCAAAGATGGCTACTCTTCCGATTCTTCCTCTGTAGACTTAACGGATGTTCGACTACATAATGTAGGCACTATTGAGCGAAAGCTCTACCTTGATCCACCGCCCCCCCTGCGCTTGACGCCATCTACCTATGAGGAGACAGCGGACAATCCACTGGCAGGCACTACTGTGGAATTGTACGAACTTACACCAGGTGGCCCGATACTGATCACTAGCGCTTTTAATCCTGATGGACATGAGTTTGATTTTCCTGTAGAGCCAGGAAAAAAATACCTGGTGAAGGGCACAAAACCCGGCTATACTACCGATACCGACACGATTGATCTAAGCACACCTGCCCTAATGGCTACTGCCGATCTTTCGCCAAAGCTCATCCTAAAGCGTGACATTGACCCACGTGCGGGTGCTAAGCTACCACCGATTGCACTCCGAGTCTCAACTTTTGATACTGATAATACGCAGCCCTTACCTGGTACGCTGGTTGAACTACTAGAGCCTACACCGGAAGGATTCCGCTTGATTACGGCACAAGAAGACCCAGTACGCCATACGTATACCTTCCCAATCATTCCAGGAAAACAGTACTTAGTGAAAGGCTCCAAGCTTGGCTATGAGTCTGACCGTACGACGCTGGATTTGACGACGCTCGAAATAGAGCCGGGCACTACCATTGAGCGAGAACTCATTCTGACGCCTCCGCCACCTATTGAGTTGGATGTGACCACTTTCTTGAATAACCCTAGTAATCCACTTCCAGGCGTAACGGTAGAACTTTACGAAGAAACACCCGATGGGCCCAAGCTCATTGGTACTAAAACAAATACGGAAGGAAATGACTTCAACTTTCCTTTGATCCGAGGAAAAAAATATAAGATCGTCGGCAAACGCAATGGCTTTACCACTGCCGAAAATACGGTTGATCTTACCGATCCTCGCTTGATGAAGATGAAGAAAATTGAGCGAGAACTTATTCTTAATAGAAAACTTGATGGAGAGCCCGGCTTAGAGATTTTGACCTATGAAGGAGACACGCTAACACCACTAAATGGAGTAGCGATTGAACTGATTAAGTTGAGAGATGGCGTCCCAGAAACGCCAGATATTCAGTTTAATGAAAGTGGCAACGACTTCCTCTATCCGCTTGAGCTACGCGTCCCTTATATCGTTAGAGCAATTAAGCCGGGCTTTGAGACCTTCGTTGATACCACCATCTTTTTGCCCAATGCGATCAACCCGCTAACGAATAAGATTGAGCTGGCGCTCATCATGAATCGAGAGTCGTTTGAAGATTTTCTGCCCTTGGCGCTCTACTTCGATAACGATCGGCCCAACCCACGTACGCGCAGGCGCACCACCGAAAAGGCGTACCCAGAGGTTTATCAGCCTTACTATGATAGAAAAGAAGCCTTTATAAAGGCGTTCACCGAAGGAAAAGACGAAGAAGAAGCCTTCCTTTTGCGAGAAGGTTTTGATAACTTCTTTGAGCGAGAGGTAAATAATGGTTATCGGGATCTGCTGGATTTTTCAGCTCGACTGTACGACTACCTCAACCAAGGAAACGCTATCGAGATCGAAATACAAGGGTATTGTAGCCCGAGGGGGCAGACCTCCTACAACGATATTTTGAGTGAACGACGCATTGATTGTGTAATAAATCACTTTGAGCGCTTCCAAAATGGTGCCCTCAAGCCATTTATACAGTCTAAAAAATTGATGATCAAAGTAACGCCACAAGGAGAACGCACCGCTTCACAGGATATTAGTGACAAATTTGATGACGAGCGCAACTCTATCTTTAGTATCCTGGCGTCGGTAGAGCGGCGTGTAGAAATCATTGAAGTTCGAACCACTATTAACAGATAATTCTAATCTAGGGGATAAATTTTTAAATGAAGTTACCATGAATATCCAGATGATAAAACACCAGCAGAACAACCAAAAACCCACATGGATGCGGGACTTCCTAAGAAGCCTTTTGGCGCTTAGCTTGCTAGCTGTCGCACAGCTCGTAGTAGGGGAAGGAACCCAACAGGTCGCTCCTGGTGCTCAAAATATTGTCATGCTTGAAATTAATCGCGATAGCTTTGGCAATTTTGCAGCTGCAGGTGGGCCTGAAGAAAGCCGCCTTTATTTTACAATCGAGGATAATGCCGAACAGGTCTTTCTTGGCTTCTCTCAAGAATATAATCGAGCGGGCCTTCCGCTGTCTCAACCCAATGGTCCACCGACAGCACAAATAGGAGAAAACTATTATTTCCAAATCCGCTATGACGATCCCAATAGCAGCAACGACACTATCGTATATGGCCCCATACAAGTAGATCGAAATACAGCGAATATCAATAACTGGACGGAGTCGCTTTTTGAAAATTATAAAGAGGAAGCCTTCTTCTTCCAGCCTACTAATACAGGCGATTACTATGTAGAATTTATAGATCTACTACCCAATGTAGATGGTAACGATGAGATTCTAATTGGCTTCTGGGATATTACGGTGGCGCAGAATGAAGTTCCAATCGATGGTCGGGTATGGTCTAGAAACTGGGCGTTTCGGACACCACAGGAGGGATTAGGTGATCCTATAGTATGTGAGTGGAATCGGGAATTTCAGGGGACGCTTTATTCGTACACTTCTGATCAATTCGTTTCTAAAATAGACTTCTCGGATTCTGGCTTTCAGGGGCTCTCCTTCAATGTAGCTTTCAATTCAAAAGGGCCGGGCGATTCTGACGATATTACGGAATCACGTAAATCGATTCCTGGTGTTAATGCTACTGGCGGAAGCGCTGCTGAGCATCAGGTCTTCTTGAATCCCCCAGATGAAATGGTCTTCCCCAGTGGCGAGTGTGGAGAAATTACAGCAAGCACTATTTTCAATTGCCAAACGGATTCGACTTTTTGCCTCGAAGTAGCGGTTACCCTACCAGGATTGGTGAACGTCATTCTGGACTTCAACCGAAATGGAGTATTTGATCCTAACTCAGAGGATACGATTTTAGCCTACAATTTTACAGATGGCGATTTGGCTACGTGCATCGAGTGGGACGGCGTTAAGAGCAATGGAGAACTTGTAGCTTTTGGAGACACTGTGAACATCATTTTTATCTACAGCCAAGGAGTGCAAAACTGGGCGGTCTACGACGGAGAAATTCTTAGCAAAGGATTTTGCGTAGAAAGTGTACGACCTACCTGTAACAACACTTTAAATACCGATTTGCTGTATTGGGATGACACCAATCTAAGTGACTTGCCGGGCACCGGCCAGCCCTTGGATGGGCGTGCAGGGGTGCAGTGCAGAGTGGATGGCGCACGCACCTGGACTAATTTTAGTACCAATGTAGAGGCTTGCAGGCAAGTGCAAGACCCTTTGACGACAGGTTACGGTGATAAAACTACTTTGAATACTTGGTGGTTTGCCAATATTATTCAGCAAGTAGAAGTAAATGTGCCGCTACTTACCTGCCAAGTGGTGGGTGATGATACAATCTGCCTCGGCGATACAACTACGCTCACCGTGGAGGTATCTGGCACTTCCAGCTCATTTAGCTACTTGTGGTCAGGCCCAGAAATGGATGGAGCTACTACCGAAAGTATTGCCGTTACGCAAGCAGGTACCTACTGTGCTACTGTGGTAGACGAAGAGGGCTGCCAAACCGAATGCTGTATTGATGTCATTGTAAATACGCCGCCTACTCTCACCGGAAGCGCCAATGCTGCCACTTGCTTTAGTGCCGATGATGGCACGATTACGCTTATAGGAGGCGGTGGAACAGGAGCATTAAGCTATAGCATTGACGGTACCACTTTCCAGTCAAGTGGCCTATTTGAAAATATATCACCAGGGGACTACACAGGGATCGTGAGAGATGAAAACGGCTGTACAGCAAGTATTGCGATAACAGTAGGAGAGCTACTTGATGACACCGTAAACTATCAAGAGGAGTACACCATCTGCCTAGGATCAAGTGTAGAACTTACTCCTTCTGAAGCACTGCCCTATAGCTACGAGTGGATGCCTGCTACTGGTTTGGATAACCCAGCTATTGCTAACCCAGTTGCTAGTCCTGATGCCACTACAACCTACACTGTAACCATCACCATTATTGGCAACGATACCTGCCAGTACACGCAAGAAGTGACCGTAAATGTCCTTCCAGGGCCTGGTTTATCTGTTAGCGGCGATGGCAATATTTGCACACAAAATACCACGCTAGAAGCGAGTAGCACAGCCGATAACGTCAGCTTTGCTTGGACTACTCCCACTGGCGATACGCTCCAGCTGGGGCCTACCTACGAAGTGACAGTACAAGATGAGGCAAACTTCCTGCTCAGAGGACTGGATGCAGATGGGTGTGAGGAAGAGCTACCTATTTCTGTTGTATTTGACCCCGTAGTCGTTGAACTACCTGATACTTTAGCGCTCTGCTTGGGTGAGGAATTTAGCATCTCACCAAATAATCTGGATGCATCTGATACTTTGACTTATAGCTGGTCGCCTACTAGTGCATTTGTAAGTGGTACGGATACTGCTTCGCCTGATGTGCTCGAAACTATTGGCGAAACACAGGTATTTGTAAGCATCACCAATCAACACGGATGCAGTACGATGGACTCTATCTTGCTAGCTGTGGTAGATCCCAATATCAACCTCAACTTCTCCAATGAACTAGCTTGTGATGGTACTACGGTCGATTTTACCAACCTAAGCACCAACGCCTTCGCCTATTTATGGGAGTTCGGTGATGGCAGCACCAGTACGGAGGTTAGTCCTTCCTACACTTATTCAGCACCAGGTACTTACACCGTGACGCTATCCAGCTTATACGATGTGAGCTGTGCAGGAGATAAAGTGACTCAAGAGGTTACTATCACCGATCCTTTGGTAGTAGCGGATTTCGATTTTGATATTATTTCTTGCGGCTTAGATACCATCATAGTACAGTTTACAGATAACTCCACCAATACCTTTAATAATGCCTTAACCTACAATTGGACGTTCAGTAATGGAGAAATATCCACTGAAGCCAACCCCCAAATTAGCCTTACGACCGCAGGGCCACTGACGGTCGATTTAACGATTACGACTGCTAACGATTGTTCTAATTCCACGAGTGAAACCTTAACTTTTGAATTTATTGAGTTTAATGTGGCCGACACCTTAGTGCGTTGCCCCGACGAAGAGTTGGAGCTAAATCCTGGAGGCAATACCACTTATACGTATGCTTGGTCACCGGCAGCAGGGCTTAGCGCAACGAATATTGCTAACCCAACTGCTACGCCTAGTCAAACGACGACCTATACCGTAACTATTGAAAATATCAGTGCAGATACCTGCTCGTATACGCAGGAGATTACGGTGATTGTCCCAGATGCTATCGGCCTGGATGCGGGTGCCGATCAGGCTACTTGTGGGGAGGCGCTTACGCTAAATGCTAGTGTGAACCCTGGAGTGGCATTGGACGCTACTGTTTGGACGAATCTTAATGGAGACTTCTTGGGTAATGGATTAAGTATAGAGGTGAATCCTGAAGTGCAAGAAAGCTACATTATCACAGCTACCGATCAGGTTGGATGTACAGAGAGCGATACGGTAGTAGTCACCAACAATCAGGTCAATGTGTCGATGCCAGATGATATTATTTCTTGTACGCCATTTATGGGTGCTTTGAGTATTACCAATCTTGACCCTAGCGATATACTAACGTATAGCTGGACGCCTTTGGCAAATATCTTGAGTGGAGCAGATACGGCAACTCCTACAGTGGAAGTGCTCAGTGGAACGGTCACGTTTACCGTAGTGGTAAGCAATCAGTTCGGTTGTTCTACTACAGAGACGATCGATCTAACCGCAGGTGTGGTAGATATTGGCTTGCCTGATACTTTGGTAGTTTGCGAAGGAGCAACTGCTCCCTTAAATCCAGGAGGAAGCCCTTCATTTACCTATACTTGGTCACCTGCTGATGGCCTTGATGATGCAACGAGTAATAACCCTACTTTTATTGGGAGTGAGAATACCCTTTACACCGTTACAGTAGCAGATAACTCTACCGGAACGCTTTGCGAAATTGTAGATAGTATTGCTGTTGTTGTGGGTTCTATCACGAATTTAACCATTACTCAGGATACTACTATTTGTGAAGAAGGCCCTTTCAATTTGGCTAATCTAGCTGCTGGCTTTAGCGATGTAAGCTGGTTTGAAGATGCACAATTAACCACAGAAATTGGTACAGGGGATAATGTTATTGTGGATTTGGTAGCGGGTAATTTCGAATTTTATGGAGCTATTCTTAGCAATGAGGCTTGCTCGGATACGGTCTTAGTAAATGTAGAGGTAGTCAATTTTGATACTGGCTTGGATGATTTTACCGACCTACAAGTGTGTGCTGGATTCCCTACTCCAATCAATCCTAATGGAAATCCCGACTATACCTACACCTGGTCGCCCACCGATGCACTCGACCTCACAGAGCCTTGGAATCCCATCGTCGAAACTTTTGCTAATAGAACGTATAACGTAACGGTTGTAGACAATACCACTGGCTGTACCCAGGAAGCAACCGTAAATATCGATGCGGTAGACGAAGCAGGTATTGTATTGCCAAATGATACAGCAGTATGCTTTATTGGAGCCTACGAGTTGACGGCTACCACCAATGTGCTAGCACCCATCAACTGGTATGACAACCCTACCTTCACTCCTCCTGCTATTGCCAGCGGCAATACCGTGAGTGTGACTTTGGTAGAAGGAGCGAACACCTTCTGGGCTATTGCTGGGGAAGGAACGGGCTGTGCCGATACATCAAGCGTGACCATTACCGCTACCGATTTCCAGGCAGGTATCGCAGATACCACCATAAACGTATGCCTAGGCTTGGCGACGCCCATTTTCACCCCAGTGAATCCCAGCTACACCTACCAATGGACACCACTAGATGGCTTAGAGCTCAATGGAGAAGGACAGTTAGAAGTAACCGCACTAGTGATGCAGACGTATGATATTACCGTAACGGACCCTGCATCCGGCTGTACGGATGAATTTGAAGTAGCAATTGTACCAGTGGATGACGCCATGATTCAGCTATCAAATGACACAACGGTATGCTTTACGGGCAGCTTTACGCTCGAAGCAAGTACTAGTGTTTTTGCCCCTGTTACGTGGTATGATAATGCCAGTTTTACCGCTCCGGCCCTTGGTGTAGGAAATAGCATTGAGGTGAATCTAGTAGAAGGTGAGAATACTTTCTGGGCCATTGCTGGCGAAGGAGCAGGCTGTGCCGATACATCGAGTGTCACTATTACCGCTATTGATTTCAATCCGGGCATTGCAGATACGACTATAAACGTATGCCTGGGCTTGGCGACGCCCATTTTCACCCCAGTGAACCCTAGCTACACCTATGTATGGTCGCCCTTGGAGGGGCTAGAGCTCAATGGAGAAGGGCAATTAGAAGTGACTGCCCTAGTGGAGCAAACCTATATGATTACGGTGACCGATAATAATTCTGCATGTACCGATGAATTTGAGGTAACTATCGTACCAGTAGATGATGCCATGATTGAGCTACCCAATGATACAAGTGTGTGCTTCGTAGGTGATTATACGCTTAGCGCAATGACCGCAGTGTTTGCCCCTGTCACATGGTATGACAATGCTGCCTTTACGCCGCCTGCTCTGGGTACAGGGGAGACAATACAGGTCACACTAGTGGAAGGAGCCAATACGTTCTGGGCCATTGCTGGGGAGGGAACGGGTTGCGCGGACACCTCTAGCGTGACGATCACAGCAACGGACTTCCAACCAGGCTTAGAGGCAGACACGGTGAAAGTATGCGCAGGCTTCCCCACGCCGATTAATCCGAATGGTAATCCAAATTATACCTACACCTGGTCGCCCACCGATGGCTTGGATTTGACCAATCCTTGGAATCCAATAGTCACTGCTTTAGACGATATAGAATATAGCGTAACAGTGGTTGACCCAGCAAGTGGGTGCGACCTAGAGACGGATATTTACATCGATGCAGTGGATGAAGCAGGCTTGCAGCTGCCCAATGATACGACCGTATGCTTTATTGGCGATTATACCTTGACGGCTACCACTATGGTGGACGCGCCAATTAATTGGTATGCTGATGAGAGCTTTGATCCGGTATTGGGTACTGGAAATACCATTGTAGTTGACCTGATGGAGGGAGAGAATACCTTCTGGGCGATTGCTGGGGAGGAATTTGGCTGTGCGGACACCTCAATGGTAACCATTACTTCGATTGACTTTGATTCTGGGCTTAATGATACGACCATTAATGTATGCTTAGGCTTGGCAACGCCCATTTTCACGGAAGTGAACCCCAACTACACCTATGACTGGACGCCACTGGATGGCCTGGAACTAAACGAAGAGGGGCAATTGGAGGTAACTGCCTTGGTGGAGCAAACTTATATGATTACCGTTACGGATAATAATTCTGAGTGTACCGATGAATTTGAGGTAACGATTGTACCAGTGGATGATGCGATGATTGAGCTACCCAATGATACGAGTGTGTGCTTCGTTGGCGATTATACGCTTAGCGCGACGACAGCGGTATTTGCACCCGTGACCTGGTATGATAATGCTACATTTACACCGCCCGCACTTGGCACCGGGGAGACGATACAAGTGACACTGGTGGAAGGAACCAATACGTTCTGGGCGATTGCTGGGGAAGGTGCAGGCTGTGCCGATACTTCTAGTGTAACGATTACGGCGACAGATTTCCAGCCTGGCCTAGAATCAGATACCGTTAAAGTATGTGCAGGCTTCCCGACGCCGATCAATCCGAATGGTAATCCAAACTATACCTATACTTGGTCGCCCACCGATGGGCTAGATTTGACCAATCCTTGGAATCCGGTGGTCACTACATTAGACGATATAGAATACAGCGTAACAGTAGTTGATCCTGTAAGTGGTTGTGATTTAGAGACAGATGTTTATGTCGATGCAGTGGATGAAGCAGGCTTGCAGTTGTCCAATGATACCACCGTATGCTTTATTGGAGACTATACGCTAACTGCTACGACGATGGTGTCTGCACCCATTAACTGGTATGCTGATGAGAACTTTGATCCGGTATTGGGTACTGGAAATACGATTGTGGTTGATCTGATAGAGGGAGAGAATACCTTCTGGGCGATTGCTGGGGAGGACTTTGGCTGTGCCGATACAGCTATGGTAACGATTACAGCAGTAGATTTCCAGCCGGTACTTTCAGATACTACGATCAATGTCTGTGCAGGCTTTCCCACACCTATTTTTGTGGATGCCGATCCTGCGTTTACCTACGAGTGGTCGCCGCTGACGGGTATTGAGTTAGTAGATGGACAATTGGTGGTTGATATTTCGAGCGATCAAACCTATAATATTTCTGTTACTGACCCAGCATCAAGCTGTACAGATGATTTTGAGATAAGCATCAATGCAATAGATGAGGCAGGTATTGAATTGCCGAACGACACGGCGGTGTGTTTTGTCGGTGCTTTTGAGCTTAGCGCAATGACCGAGGTGATTGCGGATGTTAACTGGTATGCCAATGAGAATTTTGACCCACTGTTGGGTACCGGTAATACAATAGAGGTGACCTTAGTAGAAGGAGCGAACACCTTCTGGGCAATTGCTGGGGAAGGCACAGGTTGTGCGGATACGGCTATGGTAACGATTACAGCGACCGACTTTCAGCCAGGTCTCGAAGACCTGGAACTCAACATCTGCGCAAATACGCTTACCCCAATCAACCCGAATGGTAATCCGAACTACACTTATGTGTGGTCGCCCACTGATGGCTTAGTCTTTGGCGACCCTTGGAATCCATCCATTGATACGGATACTGATCAAGTCTACAGTGTAACTGTAACAGATCCTGCCTCAGGCTGTGAGCTGATGACTATGGTAAACGTTACTGTAATTACACCAATCATTGAACTTATGGTGAGTGATGACATGACGGTCTGCGATACGATGCCTCTCACTTTGACGGCTACTGCAACAGGCGATCAAGTGACCTTAACTTGGTATGATAATCTCGAATTGATGGAGCCATCCATTGGTACAGGTAATACAATAGAGGCGACGCCAGTCTTTGGCGAAAATGTGTATGTGGTACAGGCAGAAGATAGCTTTGGTTGTGAGGCAACTCGTATTGTGCGAGTGACCGCAATTAATGTAAATAGTGGTATTCCTAGTAATTTGACGGTTTGCGAGGGCGATGCGGTGCCACTAAATCCAAATGGCAATCCAGACTTGGTTTATAGTTGGTCGCCCCCGGAATTCTTTGACGACCCTTCGGTAGCAAATCCAGTAGTCATACTAAGCGAAGATGTCACGTTTACTATTATGGTATCTGATTCTACGGGCGTTTGTCAAAAAGACGAAACGCTAGTGATAGAGGTACTGCCAACTATTGGCCTAGAGGCCAGTGCAGACACCGTACTCTGTATGCTAGATGAGGTAGAACTTACAGCAAGCACGAATGTGGAGGATGTTGATTTAGAATGGTTTACCGATTTGGATGGCCCTTCTATTGGTACTGGCCCCAGCTTGACGCAAACACCTATGGCAGATGAGGTATACTACATAGTGGCTTCTTATGATGGGACTTGCCCTGAAATTGACTCCGTAAGGGTGTTAGTAAGTGCATTAGACGTGATCATCACGCCAATACAACTATTCTGTGAACCGGTTGATGAAGTAGAATTGATGGTACAAAACCTCGATCCTTCGCAAATGTTGAGCTACGAGTGGGCACCTTCCAATGCTATTTTGAGCGGCTCAAATACGACTCCGATGGTGACGGTTAACCCTAACATTGCTTCTGAATTCAGCGTAACGGTCACTAATGAAGATGAGTGCTCCGAAGTGCTGACTACGACTGCTAAAGTGAGTGATCTAGTCAGTGGTCTAACGATCAGTGCAGAGCCAGATACGATATTATTGGGTGAAGAAAGTCAACTCCTAATCGAAGGTTGTGCGACTTGTACGTATGATTGGTCACCATCTGGTGATTTGGATGCCTTTGATGTATTCGATCCAGTAGCACTGCCAACAGAAGCAGGTACGATTACTTACACTGTTGTGGTGACAGAAGATGTAGGAGGCGAAGTCTGTACCCAGACCTTTACGCAGGATTTATTTGTTCGCAATATTCTCTGTACGGATGAAGGTATTTTCTTACCTGATGCCTTCACCCCCAATGGCGATGATTCCAATGATATCCTTGTAGTGCGTAGTAATAATATTACAGAGATTGAGTTTATGATCTACAATCGCTGGGGAGAGCGGATGTTCAGAACGACCACGCTAGGTGAAGGCTGGGATGGCACCTTTAAAGGAGAGCTACTCCCACCGGACGTCTATGGCTTCTACCTGCGTGCGATCTGCCCGAATGGGGAGGAGTTTATCAAGCAGGGTAATGTGACGCTGCTGCGGTAATAAGGGAGTCGCTGTAGCGAAAATAACGAGCGCCTGATCGCCCAAGTGGGGTGGTCAGGCGCTTGAGCGTTAGGGAAGGTTGTTGATAGATACTTATTTATTCAGTATTATTGCAGAGGTACTTTATCGGTTAAAGATTTATAAAAAATGGGAGTTCAGATTTCGGAAAGTATTTTACAGCAAGTAGACATGACAGCAAATGAATTTCTTATAGAAGTTGCTGTCCACTTGTACGATATAGGTAAAATGTCCATGGGGCAAGCAAGAAAATTTGCGGGAATAGATCAGATTACCTTTCAAAAGGAAATGGCGAAAAGGAATGTGTATATAAAGTATACTGTGCAAGATTTGGAAGAAGATTTGAAGACCTTGGAACAACTTGATAGATGATAATTTAGAGCGATATATGGTAATTGTAAGCGATACTACTGCAATAACTAACCTGCATCGTGTAAAGCTTCTATTTATACTTAAGGAATTATACAATCAAATACTCATTCCACCAGCAGTATATGAGGAGCTGGCAATCTATTCTAATCAGAAAGAAATCATAGATAACGCAGACTGGATCAACGTTCAAAGCATCAAAAATGAGATGCTCTTAAGTGAATTGCTCAAGGAGCTGGATCAAGGTGAAGCTGAAGCTATAATTTTAGCTGAAGAAACGAATGCTGACCTATTGATCATTGATGAGCAAAAAGGTAGGCTATTTGCAAAATCTCATGGAATTAGGATAATTGGTGTATTAGGTATTCTGATAAACGCCAAGAATCGGGGTATAATATCTAAACTAAAACCATACTTACAAGAGCTAAAGGAAAACGTGGGATTTCATATCAGTGAAAAATTATACATAGAAATATTAAAACGAGTAGACGAATAAGATAAATTGGAGAGCTACGTGAGCGCGGGCCAAGCTTTAAGGAAAAAAGTCTAGCAAGCGCTCAGCGGGAAATAACGAGCGCCTGATCGCCCAAGTGGGGTGGTTAGGGTTTGAGGGCCACACGGATTACAAATCCATTTAGCACGGGCAAAGCTTTACCAAAAAGCCTAGCACGTGCTCAGCGGATTTGCAATCCGCTGTAGGGCTTTAAATTTAATTATGTTACCAACCTCACACCAGACAATAAATTTTCAAATGAAGCGCTTACTACCTCTGCTATTACTAGGCATTCCCTACTTCCTTCTGGCACAAAGCAGTAGAACAAGCATTCCCGTTAATTTTTCCCCTTTGGGAAATGCCTGGCAAAGTGTGGCACAGCCTGTTGACCTGAGTGATGTAGAGCCCTTTCTAGCCTACTCGATAGCATGGGAGGGAACAGGCGAAGCGCTGTCTATTCGTTTTTCAGCGGATGGGGTGGCGTGGGGGGAATGGGAGCGCTGCGAGCGAGACCGCCACGAAATAGAGGGAGAGGTCATAAAATATACGGTGCTGGGATTTGCTGATAAGGAGATGCAGTTTTTTCAGCTGCGCTCGCAGGAGCCAGTGGAGGCGGCTACCCTGCATGCGTTTAGCCCTGGTGCTTCACCTAGGCCATCCCTGTCGCCAGGATCCTCGGCGGGTGCTCGTGCTTGTCCTTGCCCGCTGCCGGGCTTTCAGGCTAGGGAGGATTGGTGTCCCAGTGGTGATTGCCCAGCGCATCCTAATCCTGCTTTTTCAACTGTAACGCATATTATTATTCACCATACTGCCACATCGAATAGTAGTAGTGACTGGGCGGCAGTGGTGCGTTCCATTTGGGATACGCATGTCAATACTAGGGGATGGTCAGACATTGGTTATAATTGGCTGATTGATCCAGATGGAATGATTTATCAAGGGCGTGGGAATGATTGGATTGGTGCCCATTTTTGTAGTACAAACACTAATACCATGGGTGTTGCAATGCTGGGAACGTTTACCGAAGTGTTGCCCCAAGCTGCCACCCTGCAAAGCTTGCGCGAGCTAGTAGCTTGGAAGGTTTGTGAATCCGATCTTGATCCGTTGGGAGAGGCTTTTCATCCTTCTTCATCCTTAGTACTTCCACACATTAGTGGGCACCAAGATGGCTGTGCCACAGAGTGCCCCGGAGCGGTATTTTATCCTACTCTGCCTACCTTACGGCAAGAGATAGAGGGCTATCTAGTAGAGAACTGCAATAGTGATCCGACGAGTACACCAAGTTTATTCTCCGAAGTGAATGTCCAGCTATTCCCCAACCCTATGCGGGGAAGCGGAAATATAAATATAACTGCTCCTGTGAGTGGGGTAGTGGATGTTCGACTATTCAGCACTAAGCAGCAGCAATTATTGGCCTTGCAAGCAACACTACAGGCTGGTAGACCTGCCCAGTTGGCATTTGACGTAGGTCACCTTGCTAAAGGAGTATATTGGGTATACCTTAGCCATAGGGAAGGAAATGGAGTTTTCAAATTGCTGAAGATTTAGGGCCCGCCTTTTTTGCGAAATTTTAGCTAAATTGTAGGTGTTTGTCAAAAGATGGAGCTTATGAATAAGTATGAAAAGGCACTCAAGAAGGCCAAAAAGTATAAAAAAGCGTATAGAAAAAGTCTGAAAGAGACTCAAGAATTGAGCCGCCTTTACGAAGAGATATTGGAAGAGCTGAAGGATGTTCAAAAGGCATTGCACAAAGCCAAAAAGAAAGGAGACAAACAGAAGCGAAAATATAAGGCGGTGAAAGCGGCACTAAAAGAAAATCTAAAAGCGAATGCGGCGCCCAAAGAAATAGTAGAAGCTCCTGCTAAAAGTGTAGAGAAAAAAGATTTTTCGCTTACAGCAATCAACGGAATTGGGCCTAAAATAGCCGGTATCCTACAACAGGCACAAGTGGTTAGCATTGCGAGCCTAGCTACTCAGACCCAAGAAAGCCTTAAAGGAATACTAGAAGCCGCAGGCTTGAAAAGTAAAATTTATTTGGTAGAAAACTGGATAGGGCAAGCCATACAGCTGGCAGAGCAGGAGGGAAAAAAGTAAACGACCGAACCGCTTGTGTTAGCTTTGTGTTAAGTTTTTGTAAGGGAGTCAGCGCTTACTTACCTTAGAGCGTTCGAAAAAAGTAACTAATACGAAACTCCTTCGTCATAGAAATACCAAAACCAAAAATTTCTAATAAAATTCAATCTGAAATGCAGAATCCGTTTTTGAAATTTGCTAGCCTAGTACTAGTTGTAGCAGCCGTTTTTATTACTGGCTGCGGTGAGGATGAAGATCCAATTCCAGGAGGTGGTAATGATTTGCCTCCCATTGTTCGTTTTGAGACCGGTACCGGCTTCCTAACTTTTGATGCTGATATCGAAGTAGGGTCTCCATTTTCTGTTCAATTAACTGGTGTTGCTGGTGATGGCGATCTCTCATCATTGCGGGTAACAGAGAATGGCGCAACGGTATCCACTAGTAATTTGAATATGGTAATTACCGTGACCTCTACCAGCGAAGTCATTTCCAACAACCCCTTATCATTAAATGCTTTCCCTAGTGGTTTTACCTTTGATATTACCTTCTCAGGAGCTTCTAAAGTGGTGGGAGATGTAAGTGAATATGTATTTACACTCACTGATGCCAATAGCTTAACAGCGAATGTCTCTTTAACCATCACGACGGTAGCACCTCCGGGTACGCCATTAGATATGGAATTGAACGGTATATTGCTAAATCAAGCAGGGCCATCAGGACAAGGTGCCCTTGATCTTGATACTGGTATGAGTACTGGTACTGGCTCAGCAGGAGTAAATTCTGAGTTGCGTGATATGGGAATCGATTGTACTATTCCTGTAGCGACAGAAAACTGGGTGGCTCAATTTGGTACAATCAATGGAGCTGTGATGAGAAAAGTTGATGCTTCTCAATTGGAAGACTTCACTTTTGATAAGGTAGATACTAAAGAAGTGATTGTAGATGCTTACAATACAGGTACAGAACTTGGCAATGCCGTTAGTACTGCACCAGACTGTAGCGAAATAACGGTAACAGATGTGGCTACTGCTCCAGCAGTAGGCGATATGTATGTAGTATTTGCAAATGATACCTACTACTTAATTGAAGTTGATGAAATCAATATCCTGCACAGTGCTACGGTACCAACAGAAAGAAATATCGATAATTTCGTATTCTCTATTAAGTACTAAAGGAAAACTCTCTGTGAAATAGAGATAATCAAAGGGTGTAGTCTTCGGGCTATGCCCTTTGTATTTTTACCATATCTTTACGGCGCTAAACGATGAACAACAAGCTATGAAGTTTCTGCTTTCCTCTTTTTTTGTATTGGCCAGTTGTATTAGCCTTTGGGGCCAATGCGAAGAACTGATCTACGATCAAGTTGACGAATTTGATAGTACCAGAGTGGTAACAGCTCCCTCCGTCAATATTGGCTATATGGTGCCCAGTAATTTCCAGACGATAGAGGGCTTCAAAATGGTAGAGGAAGCAAAGGCGATCTTTGGGTTTACTCGGCAAGACTCGGTCAATTCTTTTTTTATCATACTGGCGGTAGCAGAGCGGGAGTATTTGAGTACGGAGGTAGGGGATAATGTGCTACTAAAATTAGTTATTGAGGACTACGAGGAAGTAGTTGGATTTTACACTGTACCTGATAAAGGCGTTTTTGATTCAGAAACGAATATGCGTATTTACCATCACTCCTGCATTGTACCACTAGATGCCTTTTATCGAATGGCTAGTGCCAAAATAGAAAAGATCAGAGTTTATTACAAAGATACGAAGCGGACGATCACGCTTACTTCACAGCAGCAAGCAGCTGTCCAACAAGCTGTGAGATGTGTCGGAGAAGCAGCAAAAGTATATCCTGTGAGGCCCTAGTTATCCTTGCAGATGAGTCCGAAAGCGAAAGATTTTAATAGTTCTTCGACTTCCGTCAAATTGCCATCCTTTATAGTAACATCCGTCATAGAAGGTAAGTGTTGGGCGAAATAGATATGATTATTTGCCATTTCCAACAAGGTACTAGCTAGTGCATTGGGATAGGGATATTCTGTATTGATTTCCTTGATAATCTTTGCGATCTTATGGTTGAGTGCTTTGTAGGTGAGATAAAACCCCTTTTTATTCT
>JBCCRH010000014.1:0-31202 GCA_039208045.1 Bacteroidota bacterium | reverse complement strand
TTGGTGATTATCACGACGACCCTGCTGGAAAGCGATACGACAGAATTGTTTTTAACCAGTTGTGATGTGGGCGAGGTAGGCATAACGGAGGAGCTGCTAACCAACATCGCAGGTTGCGACAGTTTGGTGATTATCACGACGACCCTGCTGGAAAGCGACACCACAGAATTGTTTTTGACGAGTTGTAATGTAGGCGATGTAGGTGTAACGGAGGAGCTGTTAACCAACAGCATCGGTTGCGATAGTCTGGTGATTACGACGACGACATTTTTGGAGAGCGACACGACAGAATTGTTTTTAACCAGTTGTGATGTGTCAGAAGTTGGTACGACGGAGGAGCTGTTAATCAACAGCTCAGGTTGCGACAGTTTGGTGATTATCACGACGACCCTGCTGGAAAGCGATACGACAGAATTGTTTTTAACCAGTTGTGATGTGGCAAATGTTGGCACCACGGAGGAGCTGTTGACCAACAGCGCTGGTTGCGATAGCCTGGTGATTACGACGACGACATTTTTGGAGAGCGATACCACAGCACTGTTTTTAACGAGTTGTGATGCAAGCGAGGTAGGCATAACGGAGGATCTGCTAACCAACAGCGCTGGTTGCGACAGTTTGGTAATTACGACGACGACATTTTTAGAGAGCGATACCACAGAGTTGGTGCTGACGAGCTGTGAAGCGAGTGGGGTGGGCACTATTGAGGAGCTATTTACGAACAGTGCAGGTTGTGATAGTCTAGTGATTACCGAGGTTATCTACGAACCCCTCATCGGAACAGTAGAGACCATAGATATTTGTGAGGGAACATCCTTCACATGGAATGGCTTAGCACTTACCTCTGCTGGCCAATACGAAACACTACTTCAAACAGCCTCCGGCTGCGACTCTATAGCTCAACTTAGCCTCAACACCTTTGAACCCATTCTGGAACTACTAGCTAGTGCTACTGAAATAAAACTGGGAGAAGAGGTGACCCTGACTACCGAAACCAACCTGCTAAATACAGATTATGAATGGGTGCTCGGCGGAGCAGATACCGTTTGCATATGCCCTACACTCACCCTGGAACCCCTTCGCTCATCAGTGTATGAAGTAGCGGTATTCGATGAGCAAGGCTGTACGGCTACAGACGAAGTGCAGATCGCAGTGGATGAGCGAGTTGGCTTATATTTACCGAATGCGTTTAGTCCCAATAATGATGGATTTAACGATAGTTTCTTTCCGCAAGGCAATGCGGACCAATTTCCTATCGTCAAGCTATTCCGTGTATTTGATCGCTGGGGAGGCCTCATGTTCGAACGAAACAATATTGGATTAAATAACCCCACCGATGGTTGGAATGGTCAATGGCGCGGGCAAGCACTAAATACTGGGGTGTACATCTACTATATCGAAGCAGAGCGCAAAGATGGGGAAGTTTATAAGGCTTATGGCGATGTGCTGCTGAGTCGGTAGCTTGAATCCCTGCTGTGTTCCAATATAGTAAGGCTCTATTTAGTCAAGCGGCAAATATTTATCGTTATTCGTTATTCATCTGTAGGATCAAATTCTATAGTTATGAAGTTAAATATCTGTACGCTATTACTGCTTATCCTTCCTGTTCTAGCTACTTCTCAGAATAATAGAATACTCAATGTCCAGGAAGATGTAGCTCCTATAATTTTAGACTCCGTAAAGATCAATATTCAAGTAGTTGGTAATATGGCCACTACTATTACTGAACTAACCTTCTTCAATCCTAATGATCGCACGCTAGAAGGTGAACTTAACTTCCCCTTAACCAATCAGCAAAAGGTTTTTCGATTTGCAATGGATGTCAATGGCCTTATGCGAGAAGGAGTAGTTGTCGAAAAAGCTCTTGTACAACAAGCTTTTGAAGGTGTAGTAAGGCAAGTAATTGATCCAGGTTTGCTAGAGCAAACGGTTGGGAACAATTATAAAGCAAGAGTCTACCCTATTTTTGCAAACGATTCTAAATCTATCTTAATTGGTTTTGAAGAAGAACTTGCAGGGATGGATAATATTTATCGAATGATAGCTGAGTTTGGAAGAGTTAATCATTTTTCCATTACAGTGAAAGTCATAAATGCAATTATTACCCCAAGCTTAACAAATGATGGTTTTGGAGAGACGAAATTTGAAAAAGACGGAACATCATTCGTTGGTGAAATCAGGAGAAGCGATTTTGAGGCTATCGGAGTTTTTGAGTTCAAACCTCCTGCAGTAAAAAAAGAAAAAATTTTCAGACAGCAGTGTAGTGATGACGATTTCTTCTACCTAACTACACTTCCTCCAAACATAGAAATAGAAAAGGAAAAGCCAAAAGAGCTTGCAATCATTTGGGATATGTCGTCTTCTATGATCAATCGAGATACATCAAAAGAATTTGATCTACTCAGAGCATACATGAAGCATTTATCCAGAGCAAAAGTCCAACTTATAGGGATCAATCAAGCTATACAGTTTCATGAATTCTTTGAAATAGAAAAAGGGCAAGTAGATGTGCTAATCAAACGATTAAGTGATGTAATCTATGATGGTGGTACAAGTTTTGAGTCCTTAATTACCATGGATTTAAAGGTGGATGAAATCCTTTTTTTTACTGACGGCATTCCAAATCTTGATCGGCCTAGCAATTTCTCCTTTGACCATCTAGTATATTTAATTTCTAGCTCAGCTATTATAGATGAAAACTATTCTACCCATTTAGCTTCGCTATGTGGAGGAAGTCATATTAACCTGCTAAATACATCACCAGAGGAGGCATTGTTTTCATTGGAAAACACTTCTTTGCTTTATCTTGGGGCAACCTTTAATCCTGATTTTATTAGCGAGGTATATCCGAATACACCTACTATAATAAAGCCCAATACCACCTTTTCTTTAGCAGGAAAGATAAGGGTAGGTACAGATGTACCAATAACACTTCATTTTGGAATTCCTGGTAAAACCATTTATAAAAGAGAAATTCTAATCACTGAATCTGAAGAATCAGTCGAAATAGAGCGATTGTGGGCTAATAAAAAAGTTAGCGATTTACTTCAGAATGTAGATCATGATAAGAATAAAGTAATTCAAGTAGGAAAGACCTACAACTTGATCACTCCCCATACCTCATTAATCATTCTAGAAAGTGCTTGGGATTACGCTAGGTATGGCATTGATCCCCCACCTGAATTAAGAAAAGAGTACGACGAGATAATAAGTAGTCAAGACAACTATCTTCCTTTATCAAAGGAAGTTTTAGTAGAAGAATTAGTCTACGATTATATGGATCGAGTAGAGTGGTGGATTTACAATGAGAAAGATACAACAACACATTATTCACCAAAAGTACAAGACAGCTCATGGGTTAATAATTACATACCACTAGATACACTAACTTATGACGAGTATTTCTTTAAAGAGCACTTTGGAAACAGAATTCCAACAATTGATACCACTATTTTCGATAAAGTTATTGAAGGGAGAATAGTAGATGAAACTGGGGAGCCTCTGATCGGTGTAGCCATTCTTATACAAGGAGAAGAAATTGGGACGGTTACAGATTTGAAGGGCTACTATAGGCTAAGAGTTCGTGAAAGTGATATACTTATATTTCACTACACAGGTTATGATTCTCAAGAGCTAAATGCCTCAGAAGTTGATAAACGCATGCTCCAAATGAGTTTTGAAACTCTAAAACTATCCGAGGTGGTTGTTGCAGGCTTAGCTCCTGACGTTTCTGGTGATAGCTATGAAGTTTATGATAACGCAGTATCAACGAATAGAATTTCGATAGAAAAGGGAGCTAATTTTACTCGAATCAATAGAGGGATAGCCTCTATCAGCCTTGGGGCGAAGCCATTGTTTTTAGTAGATGATAAATGGTTGAATTTAGATGAAGTAGACATCTTATATACAGAACCTATCATATCTATTGATGTCATTCAGCCAGAAAGAGCCATAAGCATGTTTGGGGAGAATGCTAAAGATGGCGTAGTGGTGATAGTTAGCAGAAATCTTTCTATAGATGAATACCAATTGCCAGACTCTATAATTGCGGCTTTTGATCCCGCTTTTACTATCAAGTCATGGAATAAAGAAGAACCTTACTTAAAGATTTTGCGAGAATATCCTGTAGAGCTACAATTTGAAAAATACCTAGAACTAAAAGAAGCGTATGGTAAAGAACCAAGTTTTTACTTCAGTATAGGTCAGCTCTTTTTGGATAATAGACTAGAAGAAAAAGCTTTTCAAATCTTCTCTAATATTGTAGAGCTTGATCTTCAAAATCACGAATCTCTGAAGACGCTAGCTAATATTTATTTGCAGTACGAAAGATTTGAGCAGAGTATATTTTTATTCAAAAAAGTACTGGAACTTCGACCTTTTGAGCCTCAGTCAAAAAGGGATTTAGCGTTAGCGATGCAAGCAGCAGGGCAGGAGCAAGAGGCCCTAGATTTATTTCTCGAAATCATTCTAGATGCAGGTGTCAGAGAAAATTATCTTTTCCCAAATATCCAGTTGACTGTCCTTCATGAAATGAATAACCTTCGTGCAAGCAACCCAAGCTTAGACATTTCAAATATACCTAAACCATTATTGAGTGACCTGCCAGTAGATATTCGAATCGTGGTAGATTGGAATGTGATGGAAACTGATTTGGATATGTGGATTACCGAGCCAACTGGTGAAAAATGTTACTATTTAAATGAACTTACCAAAATTGGCGGAAGGCTAACTGAAGATTATACAAACGGCTATGGGCCAGAAGAATATATTTTGAAGAAAGCTATACCAGGGGACTATAAAATTGAAGTTGATTTTTATGATGATAGAATACAAAAGATTTCAGGCCCAGCAATAGTTCGAGCTGCTATTTATACCAATTATGGCTCTGATAATCAAAAGGTTCATTACATAACTAAGTCCCTTAAGGAAGAAGAGGGAACGATAGAAATAGGAACTATTCGATGGGATGAATAAGTGCATGGAGTAGCCTGTTTCTGTCGTTTGGTACAAACTATATTCCCCAACTTCTAATCAAAATCCTTCTATTAGTGTTTATTCCTTAAGTCTCAGCAAAAGCCGAATTATCTATAACTATTTCTTATAGGTTCATAAGAATAATAAATACAACTTATACTATTTTTGGACAGTAATTGAATTAAAATTAATCTGCAAACTATGGTCAATAAGATGAATCAGGGGGGCAAATGCCCCTTCTTGGAAGCCACCCAACGACACACCGCAGCTGGAGCCTTCTCCAACGCGGACTGGTGGCCCAACCAACTCAACCTAAAGATACTTCACCAAAATGCACCCAACTCCAGCCCGCTAGGCGAAGAATTTAACTACGCTGAAGCCTTTAAAAGCCTCGATTTGGATGCAGTCAAAAAAGACTTACATGATTTAATGACCGACTCGCAAGAGTGGTGGCCTGCGGATTATGGGCATTATGGCCCGTTTTTTATTCGTATGGCATGGCATAGCGCGGGAACATACCGTGTAACAGATGGTCGTGGTGGTGCCTCTTCTGGTACCTTGCGCTTTGCGCCACTAAATAGCTGGCCCGATAATGGCAACTTGGATAAAGCACGCCGCTTACTATGGCCGATTAAGCAAAAGTATGGGCATAAGATTTCTTGGGCCGATTTGATGGTATTGACAGGGAATGTAGCCTTAGAATCTATGGGCTTTGAGACCTTCGGTTTTGCTGGTGGTCGCGAAGATGTATTTGAGCCAGAAGGAGACATCTATTGGGGGCCTGAGACCGAGTGGTTAGGCGATGAGCGCTACACTGGCGATCGCGTATTGCAAGGGCCATTAGGTGCGGTACAAATGGGCTTGATCTATGTCAATCCAGAAGGGCCAAACGGTCGCCCTGACCCTGCGGCTTCTGCGCGCGACATTCGCGAGACCTTCGCTCGTATGGCCATGAACGATGAAGAAACAGTAGCACTGGTAGCTGGTGGACACACCTTTGGTAAGGCACACGGTGCTGGCGATGCCCGCCAAGTAGGAAAAGAGCCAGAAGGGGAAGCGATTGAACACCAAGGTTTTGGCTGGCTCAATTCTCAAGGAACAGGTAACGGTGTTGATACGATCACGAGTGGCATTGAAGGGGCTTGGACGGCCACTCCGATTACCTGGGATAACAGCTACTTCGATACGCTATTTGGCTACGAGTGGGAATTAACCCAAAGTCCAGCAGGCGCGCACCAGTGGCAGCCAAAAGATGGCGCTGCTTCCGACACAGTGCCTGATGCACACGATCCTACGAAGCGCCATGCTCCAATGATGACCACTGCCGATATGGCACTACGTATTGATCCTGCTTATGAGAAAATTTCCCGTCGTTTTCACGAAAACCCCGATCAATTTGCCGATGCTTTCGCAAGAGCATGGTACAAATTGACACATCGAGATATGGGCCCTCTTTCTCGCTACTTAGGCAAAGAGGTACCTTCAGAAGTATTGATCTGGCAAGATCCGGTGCCGGCGGTAGATCACGAATTAGTTGGGGAGGACGATATTGCCACTTTAAAGGCAAAGGTATTAGATTCAGGTCTGTCCATCGCTGAATTAGTGTACACTGCATGGTCATCTGCGGCTACTTACCGTGGTTCGGACAAGCGCGGTGGTGCAAATGGTGCACGTATTCGTTTGGCACCTCAAAAGGACTGGGCAGTGAACCATCCTACGCAATTGGCGAAGGTATTGAATGTTTTAGAAGGTATTCAGCAAGCGTTCAATGCAGAGGAGGGCAAGCAAATTTCTTTGGCAGACTTGATCGTACTGGCAGGTAGTGCTGCGGTAGAAGCTGCCGCTAAAAAGGCAGGACATGACGTAACTGTTCCTTTTGCTCCTGGCCGTACGGATGCTACGCAAGAAATGACAGATGTTGATTCAGTAGCGGTACTAGAGCCAAAATCTGATGGTTTCCGCAATTTCTTGGGTGAAGGTCAAGATCGTCCAACAGAAGAAATATTAGTAGACCGGGCACAGCTATTGACGCTTTCTGCCCCAGAAATGGCAGTCTTGGTGGGTGGTATGCGTGCGCTAAATGCTAATCACGGAGGCGCACAACATGGCGTATTCACGGATAAGCCTGGAACACTAACCAACGATTTCTTCGTCAATCTACTCGATATGGGTACCAAGTGGACTCCAGTAGATGCTGATAACGAAATCTTTGAGGGTCGTGATCGCTCCACAGGTGAATTGAAGTGGACCGGCTCGCGCGTCGATTTAATCTTTGGATCAAACTCACAGCTACGTGCCATCGCAGAAGTATATGCTGCTGGCGATGCCACTAAAAAGTTTGTACACGATTTTGTCGCTGCATGGACGAAAGTGATGAATCTAGATCGTTTTGATTTAGCGTAAGCGACACGATAACTGTATAAGAAAAGGATAAATAGAGTGCCTTGGTGACGTTGGTTCATCAGGGCATTTTTATTGGAAAAAAGCCTCACGGATTGCAAATCCGTTGAGCGCGGGCCAGGATGAAATTCAACTGTCAAAGCCATATTTTCTTTTTAAGCGCTCTTTAACTTTGCTTGCAGGAATGGTCGCTACTTGCTCATCTTTAATCGCTTGAACTCTAGACTTGGCTGTTGTAATTTGTTCTTTGGATAAGCTCATATTCTCAAAGCGGTTTTTCTCCTCCCGCGCAAGACTATCCAAAATGAACTGAACAAATTCAATTCGATCAATCCGATCTAACTGTAGTGTTGCTGCTTTTAAAAGCTCTATAGACATAATAGTATGAATCTTTACTGTTAAAGATAGGGCTAAAAGAATTAAGTATCAATACAGTCCCTAACTCGTTGTAGAAAACAGCTGGTCAAAAATCCCTGCCGTTTCCTGGGCTGCCAGCACAGGGTCAAAAGCAGTATCCGAAATGCCCGACACGACCCTCGAAATATTGTGATCTACCTTACCCCGCTCACTCCACATTTCCACGGAAGTGGCCGTCAGGTAGGCCGAGAAGTTGTGGTGGCCCGTACCTGGGCGCTCTCCAATAATGTGGATGATGCCTTTGTTTTGCTTTGGGGTATCGCTTTCGCTAAATAGTTTTTCTCCACAGGCGTAGCCTGCCCGTACCCGCCCGTGGGTGATGACAATAGGGGAGGCACTGAAGCGGTAGCCACGATCTTCTAGGGTAGCCTTTAGGCTTTTTACGAAGGGCATTAGGTGGCCGTTGTCGGTAATAGAACGTGGATTTAGACCATCTGAAATGACTAGCTGAATATCTGGCACCTCTGTTCCCCATTTTTGGCGTAAGCCCTCCAAGCGTTGTACTGCTTTCGCAGAAAGTTGTTCGCCCGATTCGGGATGGTAGACGTAGTCTTTGCGGTCTTTAGACTGGGTTTTGATGGCTACTGCTGCTGGAATAGATTGTACAAAAGTTTGCTGCATTTCTGTCCAGATACTTACTTTGGCATCTTCGTAGAGCGCGTGCACTTCTTTATCTAGCGCAGGGGGCAAGTCCCAGATATTTTCCCCATATCCTTCTGCGATGAACACGCCACGTTCGCGTATTTCGGCTATGGTTTGTTTTCCCTTTCGGTAAATGGTGTCCTTGCTTCGGGTATCGCCTTTGGCGCGACAGTATTGGTAGTATACCCAGATTGGATCACCAAAATGCTCCGTGGCTTGATTATTTTCATCAATGATCCCAAGCTTTTTAAAGAAGTCCCACATCGCATCATTGATCTTATAACCAAATTGCTCACGGATGCGCACATGGTCGCTGAAGCTGGTGGTGAGGTAGCTCAGCATAGGGTCATTCTTGGTAGGTAAGGCCATGAGGTAGGCTGGGTTGGCAGGCATGACTTGCTCGATGCACCAATCTAAATCTTCCAGCGTGACATCCATATGCAAGGTTGAGCAAATATCAAGGCCAATGGCAAGGCCATGTAGCTTGCCCATGACGGTATCTTCTAAGCAGCAGCGCACCAGTTGCTCTTTACTTTTAAATACCTCTGGCCCAATAAAGCCCGCTACATCATTGAGGTGTACCCAAGCTTCGCGCGCATTCTGCTCGCTGATTTTTTGCTTCAAAGCTCGTGCAAAACCATATTTCCGCGACTCGTGGAGCAGCATATCGAAGCCCTCGCCATGGCCATTGGTAAAGTCAGCTCCCTGGCCCGTCTCGAAGTACATCCCATACTTGCCTGTACGCTTGGCGGCATGATCGAGCATCTTCTCTACCGTCACATCAAAGGTCTGATTTGCTCCCACGGTACCGGCCAAACTTTGGAACCAAACACCAGTAGTGCCCGGCTGGTAGTCCTCCACTTCTGCTTGGATGTCAATATGCGAAAGTACACAGTTAGGCAGCGTTTCCTCCAAGCCAAAAGTAGTCAGAATATCGAGTAGGGCAGCTTCGATCTTGGCCACTGAATCTGGCTCACTAGACACGGGATTGGTACCCAATACCAAATCTCCCACCCCATAGGACCAAGCATCAAATACTTGCCAGATAATATCGTCGATATTATCAGTAGGGGAGTTGGGCTGTACACGAGCACTCATGTATCCCTTAGCACCAATCTGACTTCCTGGCAACGGATTAAACACCTTTTGTCCTATCTGAATCAATTCTTCATTACTCATCAGCTTGACGACGCAGCCGATTACATCACTACTCAGCGCAGGCATAATGGTTTTTATGGCCACTTCTTCTTCCGAGAGGAGGAACGTTTTCAGCTGGCCAAACGTCCAGTTAGCTATCTGCTCATTCGATGGGGTAGTTTGACTAATGAGTTCGTATACTGCGTCTTCATATAGGCGGTGGGTCTGCAAGGTGTTGATGGGGGTATTGCTCAGCAGCGTACGGGCGTAGCGCCGGGAGCTGTCATTGGCTGCAGCCAAACCAAGTGCTTGATCTCCTTCTTTGAAGCTATTGGCAGCACCAATAATCTGGCGGTACAGCTGGGAATCAAACTGACCAGTGGTGCGCTGGATATAGGTAAGAATATCTTCACCTGTTCTAGGTGCCTGAAGAACGACTCCTTGACTGCTAGTCACAGCCGCTGTTGAACTGAGGTTAGATGTGCAGCCGCTGAGTAAGCTGTATTGTAAGCCTAAAATACCGGCCTGAAAAAGGAACTTTCTACGATTGATTGGATGCATTATAGAGTTGTTGAATCGTCTTACAAGGGAAATATAGTTTCTAAAAATATTTAAATTTTAGTGCAATAGAAAATGTACTACAAATATGTGGGTTTTCAGAAAGGGTAAAGTCGTGTATTGTTGCAAAAACGTGGAGGTATGTTGCATAGGGAGGGAAATCCATCGCAGATTGCAAGCCTGCCCGATGCAGGCGGGTCCACTGAGCGCGGGCTAGGCTAGGGTATTAAATAAGCTTTTATTACAGAGGGCCAGTCATACATGGTTTGCATTAGGCAGCAAATGGTACTTCAATCTCTTGGGCTCTCCACGCAGCATAAGCTAATGCTTCTTGGAGGTCTTCTTTTTCTAGGTAAGGATAAGCATGTAGTATATTTTCGAAAGAATATCCAGAAGCAAATAAGCTAACAATCATACCTACGGTCACTCGTAGACCTCTTATACAGGGTTGGCCCCCCATTTGATTAGGGTTAAATGTTATTCTGGATAATTGCTTCATGATATATACTTTATATCAGTACAAAATAACGAACATTTGATAGGAGAACAAGTTTTAGCCTGAATTTGGGGTAAGCCCAGTCACACATGGCAAAAATCCTTTTTTCTACCTACCTTTGTGAGGTGAAGTACTTCGCTATCATATTAGCTATTGTCTTTTTAGTTTCAGAGCTGTGCCCTTGCAAAAGCCTTGCAGGGGCTGATGATGCCTGTCATACAGAGATGAATGCGCTAACTTGCCATGATAGTCATGCAGATGGGTTAGAGCATAGTTGTCATGCACATGCTTCCGATACTGACGAGGATCATTCTTCGGAAGAGGGGCCTTGCTCTGATGGCTGCAGTTGCTACTGTTGTACTATAGTGGTCGTTCAATCAATTACCTTACCAACAGCAAGCGTTCGAGATCAGCTATTACAGCCTTCTATCTGGCAGATAGCAGCGTATGCTCACGAATTTACCCACTCTATTTGGCAACCGCCACCTCACCTGGCCTAGATCTTCCATATCAATTCTTACACGGCCTAAGCCTCATGCTTGGGTGAATTCTAGGTTTTTAATTTATTGAAAATGAAACAGTTATTTGTTGCAGGGTGGTTCCTTGCATGTTTAGTGCCAGCAATGAGTATTGCGCAAAGCACAACAACACTTTTTGTAAATGGATTATGTGGCATGTGTGAAGGGCGCATTGAAAATGCAGTGTCTCCGATCAAAGGAGTGCAATCAGCCTCTTGGGATGTCAGTAATCATATGCTGACGGTTGAGCTAACAGAAGCGGACTTTGATGAAGATCAAATCCACCGAGCAGTGGCAGCTGTCGGGCACGACACGGAAAAATATAAAGCATCTGATGAAGCTTACGGCAAGTTGCATTTGTGCTGTAAATATCGCGATCCAAAAATGGTAGCGATTCACCACAATACCGGAGAGCTATTTGAATTTCAGGTAGATGGGGTGTGCGGAATGTGTAAAGATCGTATTGAAAATGCAGTGACTGCTATTCCTGAAGTAATGGTGGCGGAATGGAAAATAGAGAGCCACAAGCTAACTGTATATGTAGATGCCGAGGATTTTGATGAAAATCAACTGCACCAAGCAGTAGCAGCGGTAGGGCATGATACAGAAAAAATAAAAGCGAAGGACGCTGTTTATGACAAACTAGATGGCTGCTGTAAGTACCGGGAACAATCAGTGATTGATGCTCATCAGCATACAGACGAAGAGGAACATGAGCATGACGAGCATGAACTTGGCGATGAGCACGATCAGGAGCCTACTACTCCTAAGCAAGTCTATGGCCGTATCTTGGTAGAAGAAAATGGCGAAACAGTGCCCCTTCCTGGCGTGAATATCTACTGGCGCGATGGAAAGACGGTAGTAGCGACCGATGAAGATGGGCGTTTTAGTTTGCCTCGCACAGCGGATGCTCAGGAACTCATTGCTAGCTATGTAGGCTATTATAGCGATACGATTGCTCTGGCAGACCAGACTAATATAGAACTAGTACTAACTGCTGGTACTAACCTAATAGAGGTAGATGTAGTATATAAGCGCAAATCCATTGAGGTATCCTATCTGGAACCCATTCTCACCCAAAATATTAGCTCGAAAGAGCTGCTGAAAGCTGCTTGCTGCACCTTGGCAGAAAGCTTTGAGACAAACCCCGCTGTGGATGTCGCTTTTACAGATGCGGTGACTGGTGCTCGTCAAATTGAAATGCTGGGGCTGTCAGGCCCTTATGTGCAGATTGCCCGCGAAAATATGCCTGATGTGAGAGGACTCTCTGCTGTTTATGGCCTTTCTTATATTCCGGGGCCTTGGATCGAAAGTATTCAGTTGGCGAAAGGGCCAGGCTCGGTGGTGAATGGTTTTGAAAGTATTACTGGACAAATTAATGTTGAACTCAAAAAGCCAGAGGAAGGCGAGCGGCTCTACTTCAATTTCTATGGGAACCAAGGAAATCGCTGGGAAGGTAATGCTAATGCACGCTTCAAAGTAGGAGAGCGATGGCACACTGGTTTGCTGATCCACGGTAAATGGCAAGCGGGGGAGAATGACCAGAATAATGATGGCTTTTTAGATATGCCGACAGGTACTGAATGGACGGTAGTTAACCGCTGGAAATATGAAGGCAATAATGGGATGAACAGTCAATTTGGGATAAAAGTGACCAATTTTGACAAAATAAGTGGGCAGCAAAATGGGCCTTGGAATGCTGAGATGCAAACCAATCGCTTAGAAGGGTGGGCCAAGATCGGGAAGGTATTTGAAAATCGTCCAGCGGCGAGCATTGGCTTTCAAGTGAGTGCTGCACTTACCGATCAGGATGCCTTCTTTGGGAGTCGACGCTACGATGCGGAGCAGCGGTCTGTATACGCGAATTTAATCTATCGGGAACAGCTTGGAAGCACTGCACATACCCTTAGTTCAGGCCTCAGCTTTCAGTATGACCAATATGAGGAGTCGCTAGCAGATGCTTATTTTACCCGCGAGGAAGCAGTGCCTGGTGCTTTTGCGGAGTATACGTACCAACCAAAAGATAACTTCACAGCAGTGCTTGGTTTGCGGGGGGATTATCACAATCAATTCGGTTTTTTCCTTACACCACGTCTGCACTTCCGCTATGCACCAGCAGAAGCTACGGTACTGCGCTTTTCAGCTGGGCAAGGCCGCCGCACGGCGAGTATCCTGGCAGAGAATATCGGTATGCTAGCTTCTTCGCGTGCTATTATTCTGGAGGCAAACAACCAAGATACTCCCTACGGACTCCAACAAGAAATCGCGTGGAATGTGGGGCTCAATCTTCGCCAAACATTCGTTGTGCAAAATAGAGAACTAGTAGTAACACTAGATGCCTACCACACGCAATTTGAGCAGCAAATTGTAGTGGACTACGATCAAAACCCACAGGAAGTACGCTTCTATAATCTCGATGGACGTTCTTACTCCAATACTTTCCAAGCGCAGCTTGATTATGCTCTTCTTGATGGACTTGATCTGCGTATGGCCTATCGCTTCAACGATGTACGCACAGATTATCAGCAGGGCACTTTGGAGCGTCCTTTTGTGTCGCGCCACCGCGCTTTTGTCAATCTTGGCTACGAGCTGGATAGCGGCTGGGCCTTTGATGTAACGGTCAATTGGCAGGGGGCTAGGCGCATTCCTTCTACTGCAAGTAATCCCGAAGCCTTCCGCGCCCGCGAGCGGGCGCCTGATTTTATGCTCACTAATATGCAGATTAGCAAGCAGTGGTGGGAGCGCTTTGATCTGTACGTAGGGGTCGAGAATGTATTCGACTTTCGTCAAAATGACCCCATCCTCTCTGCTGACGATCCCTTTGGGACGTACTTTGATGGCTCGCTGGTGTGGGGGCCGATTTTTGGGAGGATGGTGTATGCGGGGGTGCGGTGGACGTGGGAATAGTTTGGGGGTTGAGGGGTTTTGGGGTTTAAGGGTTTTGGGTGACGGGTGACGAGTGAGGCGCAATATTGGATATTTAAGCAGTGCAATAGCTATGTAATATCCAATATTTCGTGAGGGAGACGTTTAAGTTTTTACTTGAAGACTTGTAGGAATGACTTGATACTCTCTAGCATAGACTGCTGGAACTCCCAGAAGGGCTTTTCGACGTACCAGCAGTAGATGCCGCTGAAGGTGAAGTAGAGGAGTAGGTGACTGAGTAGGAAGGCGCAGATGATGGCGCAGAAGACGTATACCCAGCCGAGCCAGCTGAAGGGATTTAGAAAAGAGTAGAACTCGCTGCCGCCGTCGCCGCGTGTGGGGCGGTTGAAGCGGCGCATGACGCGGTGGAGGTGCTTTTCGAGCCAGAGGGCGTGGAAGCAGGGGAGGGAAAAGATGGGGAATTGTCGGCCTCGCATGCTGCGGCCAATGGCTTTCCAGCGGAGCTTGACGTTGCGGGCCACGCCGATTTTGATGCGGCCGAGGTTGCTGGTGGACATGCCTAGGTAGATGAAGCGGTAGCCGAAGAGGGAGTATAAGATTTGTTTCATAAAAATGCGATTTGTTGATAAAGCAAATTTATAAAACATTTTGTGGTTTATGGCTTTTTATCATATTCAATTTTCACACTTAAGAAATAGCTGAGTGCAATAATGACAGCGGCGACGGTCAGGCCATAGTGTAGAATATTTTCGTTGCCATCCCAGGTGACGGCCCGGCCTAAGAAGGAGATACCCATCACGACGACGACAATTTTAATCAGCATTGATTTTAGGGCGTCAATGTCTTTTACTTGCATCCACTCGGGAAGGCCGGGGATTGGTTTGACGAATAATTCATAAATACCCATGGAAGCAATGAAAATACTGAGGCCGAGGAGGAGTAAGTCGAGGATGCCTAGGGCCTGATAGATCACCTTACCGTCAGTAGTCTGGAAGGTGACGATTTTGGCAACTACTTCGAAGCCGTCTAATACGGTGTAAATGGTGACTGCAAGACCTAAGAAAAATAAGCTTACTGCAGCTAGTACGCCGATGCCACGAAAGAGGTATTCAATGATTTTCATAAAGGGTACACGTTTAGAAACGAAAGATACATAAATCTATTTATGAGGAACGGTTTATGCCTTGCGATTGTAGAAAGTGGAAACAGACAGAAATATGGATCAATTAAACCAACAGACGCGTGCGCGCTGGAATGCACTTGCTGAAGCCAACTGCATGCACAGTATTCCTTTTTTAGATTACGATATTGCTCAAGCTGAAGCGTATGCCTTTCGATTTGGAATATTGTCGGATGTTAAAGGCAAGGAGGTCCTTTGTCTGGCCAGTGGCGGTGGGCAGGATTCGGCTGCTTTTGGGCTGCTTGGCGCAAATATCACTGTTTTTGACCTTTCAGATATTATGCTAGAACGCGATCAGGAAGCGGCTAGGCATCATGGGTATTCGGTGCGTACGGTGCAGGGGGATATGAGGGATTTGAGTGGGCTAGGAGATCAACAATTTGACATTATCTGGCAATCGATTTCTTTAAATTATAGTCCTGTAACTGCTCCTGTTTTTGATGGAGTACGGCGCTTACTTCGCCCCGGTGGTATTTATAGGGTAGCCATAGAAAACCCGTTTAGTTATGCGATGTCTAGTGATTGGATAGGGGAAGGCTACCCGCTAAAAGGACGATATATTGATGGGGAAGATATTACTTATTATCGACCTATTTGGAGGGTAGACCAGGCGGATGGTAGTGAAAAGGAGTTACCTACACCACGCTTGTTTCGCCACAACCTCAGCACCGTACAAATTTGGAGGGTAGACCAGGCGGATGGTAGTGAAAAGGAGTTACCTACACCACGCTTGTTTCGCCACAACCTCAGCACCGTACAAAATGGCTTGGCGCAGCGTGGATTCCGATTACTACATTTAGAGGAATGGATTAGAGAGGGAGATGACCCTGAGCCTGGCTCTTGGATACATTTCACGCAAAGTGCACCTCTATTTTTAGATATGTTTTGGGAGATGATGGAATAAAGGGGTTACTTTTTTAGATGCGCATCGATCCAATCATAAACTCGATTCTTTAGTTTTGGAGGCATAGCGTGTTGCCCATCTTCTTCATCAAAATAGATGACCTGAAAGTTTTTGGAGGCGCCGAGGCGGTCATACTCCGGTTGTACATACCGCTCCATATGCTGATACTCATCTACATCCAGTTTACTGAAGCCGCCCCACTTTCCGCTCTTTCCCCATTCGTACAAGCCCCTAGTCAAGAGTAGTGGCCGGGGAGCGATATAGGCTACAAAGTCGGAAGCGATGCCCACTTGTAGAAGGCCTGGTAGTGCCAAGCTTGAGCTTCGCTTTTTTGCTGCATTTTCATGAAACCAATAGGTCGTTTCAAAGAAACCACAAGAGGAAACCGCTAAGTCTACCCGTTCATCATAAAACACAAACGGCACTAGATTGTAACCTCCCCCTGAATGGCCAATCGCTCCAATTCTATTGGTATCTACTACACTATATTGATAGAGCACATCAACGGATCGAGTGAGGTCGTACACTTCTTTACCCGTATCGGTTCTTCCGTTCATAATGAGTTGGCCTAGCCAGTGGCTATAGGCTCGTTCTTCTTGTTTTTCATTTTCTTGTTCTAGTTCTGGGTTGGGTATTCTGCGGCGCATAGCGTGTCCCCAACGGTCGGGGCAAATCACGACATAGCCACGATCAAATAGCTCTTTGCCATAAAATAGGGTGCTATCGCCCGCTATGCCTGCCGCTTCTTTTTTACCAATATGGCTATTTGGCCCATCCTGGTGGATAGCTACGATGGCGGGGAGCTTTTCTGCTTTGGTATCAGGTATAAATAGGTAGGCTTGTATGCGGTCTTCCGCTGTGTTGAAAATGGAATCGTAGGGTTCGGCAAGGAAGCTGATGAGCAGTCGAGTACCTCCTTTAACTTCTTGAATTTCTAGGGTATCTAGCTCTAGCGGGACATTTTTAGGCATAGCGCCTAAAGCGCTTTTCAGTGCTTCTTTTTGAGCATCAGAAGCCACAAAAGGGCGATCAAAAACACTGAAATCGATTTGGCTGTGTGCTGTAGTGAATACTAAGACAAATAGTAGCGTAGGGAAAAGTAATCGCATAATGATACATCAGGTGATAAATAGAAAGAATTGCCTAAATGTACGCATTGCAATCGACAAAGTTCTATTGCATCACCAACTTCGGTGTCCGATCCACTTTATACAAACCCCAGTGCTTTTCCGGCTCTAGCGGATCGGGCGAGCCTTTCCACGATTCATCAAAGGCTTCAAAGATAAAGGTGATAATTTGCTCTTGTGTTGTCCACTCCATCAACTGGTTGAAGTAGATTTTTTGCAGCTCTTCATTGACATTTTCTTTCGGGATACCTTGTCCATTAGAGTGGGTAGCCCAGCCCGCTTCGGTGATGACGACTGGCTTATTGGGGAATCGCTCGGCAATACCATAGTAATTTTCTTTGGTATAAGCTAAGGCCGTCTGAATTGGGCGATATTCCCAAACGGGATAGGTATGGATAGAAATGAAATCTACCTCCTCGGCGAGTGGAATAAGTTTATCATGCCAGGGCACGTAGTTTTCACAAAAGGTGACTGGATGTGGGGTATTTGCTTTTACCCGCTTCACATAGTCAATTACACTATCGACGGGTACCATATGATCGGTCCAGTCGACAGTAGCCTCATTTCCTACGGATAAAGAGCAAACGATAGCAGCATGCTGATTGGCCAGTTGGATGAGGGTATCAATTTGCTTAGCGTTGTGGGCTTTATTAACAGCTATTTGCTCGTCAGTATACATTCCTGCTCCCCATGGATTGTTAGGGTTGCTCTCCTCTGCTAGGATGTAAGCACCGAGCATCAGCTGAAAATCAAACTGTTCTTTTTCAATGACCTCAATGACCGTTAGTGCGTGAGGATCGCAGTCATATAAGCGCAAGTATTTCCATTTTCCCTGCAAAATGAGCAGGTCTTCCTTTATTTGCTCATAGGTGGGGTGTATGGCCCCCGGCCGTTGGCCATCGCGGAAGCCAGAATAGCAGATCGCTGCGCCATAGGGAAAAGGTGGAGTCGAACTCATGAGAGCGTCAGAATTTTAGCTGTTCTTTCTTGTCCCAAATCCCCCAGTAGGCCCCGACATCGCCTTCATCACCTACCTTCCAAGACTCATCAAAAGAGGAGAAGTAGAAGCAATCTATATTTTCTTCTAGTACCCACTGTTGGATGTTGAGAAAATAGCGCAATGCATTTTGGTGGGAGGGTTGCGCCCCTTTCAGGGAAGAGCCCTTACTGGGCCAGCCGGTTTCGGTGATAATGACTTTTTTGCCTCGGCCAGCAGCTAGTGCTTGGTAGTACATTTGCTTAGCGTGGATTAGACTGTAGTCAATATGGCTGCCTTCCCAAAACGGGTAGCAGTTGGCCAGAATTACATCGCATAGTTCAGTGATCCTAGGTTTGATGCTAAATTCATAGTAGGCATCTACATAGCCCACCGGTATGTCAGTATCAGCAAGTGCTTCCTTCACTCGCTTGATGTAGGTAATAAGTTCATCTTCCGTCAAATCTTTACGATAGAGTACCTCATTACCTACAGCTGCGATATCCACGTAGCCTTCGTTGGCTAATTTTATTAAGCCTTCTATTTCTTGTTCGATGAGTGTAGCATCATCGCCCAGCCATGCCCCAACGAGCGTTTTCAACCCAAATTCCTTAGCAATGACTGGGATCAGTTCATTGCCCTCGATGCAGGAGAAGGTACGCACCCACTTAGTATAAGGAGCAATTACCTTCATCCGTCGTCTGATCTGATCGGCCGTCAGGATAGAACCAGGTTCTTGCCCTTCATCGTAAGCACTGTAGCAGAGGCCGTGCAGGCCATTTTTAAGTAGATCAAAAAATAAGGAATTTAATTCTGCTTGGGTGTAATTCCCCAAATCTATTCCTTTTGCTGACCAGTTGCTAGGCCGTATCCACATATGGGTAACGTTTTATAGAGTATTGTGTACTTAAGTATTCTGTGGCGAAGGTACTACTTGCTCCGCTTCTTCTTTTCTTTTTTCTAGTGCGGCACGAATTTCGTTAGCACGTTCTTCTGTAATATCGTAATTCCGCATGAAATACATGGCAATCATGGTACCTAAAATGGGTAAGCCTGAATAAAAAGCACGTAAACCGCTGATTGCTTCTTCTGTTTGCGTAGCTGCTTCTGGGTCAAATCCTACTACCGACATGATCACACCACTTAGAAGACCTGCAATTGCAAAACCAAATTTCACCATCCACCAGTAGATGGCACCAAAAACGCCCTCTCTTCGTACTCCATAATTCAGCTCGTCTAAATCTATCACGTCAGCAGTCATCGACATCATAATCGTGAATAGGCTACCAATACCGAAAGAGAAAAACGGCAAGGCAAATATAAACATGTATGGCTTACCTGGGATAAATAAGAACCATAATAAAATGTATCCGAATAAAGAAATACCCTGAGAAAGCATAAATGCTTTCTTTTTGCCCATATTTTTGGACATCCAAGCTACAATCGGAATCACCAAGAAGGTAGTTACTAAGGCACCCAAGCTACCAAAGAGGGTCGGCCATACCCCTGCTGCACCAGCATCTCCACTAAATAAATACCATACAATGATAAAAAAGGAGAAAGCAGCAATCGTATTAAAGGCATTAAAAATAAAGAAGGTAGAAACGCAAAGCTTCACGAAAGGCTTGCATTTAAAGGCTTCTACGAAACCTCGTACAATCTCACCCAAACTACTTCCTATGGTAGAAAATGTCAGCGGTGCATATTCTTCTTTATCAAGCGTCGATTCACTTTTTAGGAAAATAGCCGGTACCATTGCGAAAAGCATACAAACAATACCCACCCCTATGGCGAGTTCGCGAGTAGCTACATCGGCAGAAGGGAACCATCCTTGGTCATACATGACCACCCAAAACCACGGGGCAATCACCCAAGCCCACTGGCCAATCCACTGCGCCACCGCCATAATATTGGTACGCTCATGGAAATCATTACTCATCTCATAGCCCATCGCTACATAAGGCACACTGAATATAGTAAGGCCTAGATAGAACAAAAAAGACCACAGTAAGAAGTACGTAAAGTTATAATTGATACCATTTTCACGGTATAATTGCCACATAATCACAAAAGAGACCCCCATAATAATTGCTCCCAGCATGACATACTGACGGCGGCGGCCCCAGCGCGATCTCGTATTATCTGAAATAAATCCCATAACGGGATCAGTAATAGAATCAAAGACTCTTGGTAGGAAAAATAAAATCCCCCACATCCAGCCTGGGAAGCCTAGGTCTTGTACCAAAACCACCATGAAAATACCCAGTACAGCAGGGAACATTTGATTAGCAAGCATCCCAAATCCAAAGGCGACTTTATCGCCGAAGGAGACCTTACCAGAATTAGAATTAGTTACATTACTCATAAGATTCAATGAATTAAGAAGGTTTTTAGATAGATGGAGTTGTAGGGATAATGACCGTTTGGATGGCTTTTCCACTAATGGAAATATCCACATTTTGGTCATTCAAACTCACACGCACGCTTTTAGGTGTCGCTTCTTGATTAAACACTATTACCGCTATGCTGCCATCCGGATTTTGCGCAGCTGTTGCTAGTAAATTCTCGTCAGCATGGTCTAGGCCAATTCGCTTCGCTCCTGGGCGGATAAACTTGCTAAAATGGGCCATGGTGTAATAGATCGGCGTAAAGTAAACTTCATCCGCATCAGGATCGACAATCACTGGAGCAACACACCAGTTCTTGAACCAGTTGGGTCCTCCTTGGCGGTCTAGCACCATATTCCAATCCACCCAGCCATCGACCCAGTTGTTTAAGCAGCCAATAATATCGCGCGCATAGCGGTAAACTGGCACGTATTTAGGGTGTAAATATTTTTGGTCTTCTGGTGCCCAGTCCCAACCCCAGTCGGTAGCTTCTTTCGACCAGTACCATTGATCATCTTGCCACTTAGGCACTTCCGCATCTACACAAGCTTCCGTTTGGATCATGTATTTATCGGGGGCCTTTTCGTGGGCATACTGTAGTTCTTTTGGAAACACATCATAAGTACTGGCATACCAGTGAATCGCTGTACCATCGAAGTATTTTCGTCCTTTTTCAGTCTTGTACTGGGCATCTACCCATTCCCGCAGGTGCTCTCTATTTTGGTCGTAGCCTAATAGCACCACATCGTGGCCATCCGCCTCTAGCTTAGGGCCTAGGTAGTTCTCTACAAATGCACTCATTTCCTCTGGGGAGAAATGCATACTTTCCCAGTTGCTATCGTTACCCAGGGGCTCATTTTCTACAGTGATTCCCCAAATGTCGATGCCTTCTGCTTTGTAAGCTTCCAGATATTTAGAGAAAAACAAGGCCCAAGTATCGCGGTATTCTGGTAAGAGCTTGCCTCCGCGCCAATCTTTATTGTCCTTCATCCAAGGCGGTGCTGTCCAGGGCGAAGAGATAATTCTAAAGCCATCTTTTGAGACAGCCATCGCTTCTTTAATCATCGGGATGATGTCGTCGCGGTCGGGTTCAATCGAGAAGTTTTCGAGGGTGGTATCGCCATCTACTTCTGCGTAGGCATAATTGCTGAGGGAGAAATCACAAGAGTTGATGTGGGTACGGGTCAGGGAGTATTTGGCCCCGCTTTCGCCAAAATAAGCTTCCAGTACCTTTTCCCGATTGGGTTTGCTCAACCGGTTGAGCAAGGAAGCAGAAGCTTCGGTAAAAGAGCCTCCAAAACCAGTGATCGTCTGGAAGGTCTGATCGGGTTGTACCTGTAGGGCAATGGGTTCTGCCTGTGGTGCAAATTCGGTTAACTTTGTTAGTTGGTTGCCGCTAGCAGAAGTTTCGTATACTTCCACCTGTAGTGGCTGTTCGGTAGCACAAGTACTTAGCATAAGTAGGAATAATAGGCTAAGGAATAGATTTAGTTTTTTCATAATAGGCGTTCGTTTATAGGTTCAATTCAACTTCAACGCGGATTGCAAATCCGCTATGCACGGGCTGGGCTTTTAAGAGCATAGTCCGTGCCCTGCGGATTTGCAATCCGCAGAAGCTTAGTAGTCCATATCAATTATTTTATATCCTTCACCGGAGGCACTAGCACCTCCTCCAACAGCGCGTTTTCATCCCCACCATACGTCTTTCCAACGGGCTTTCCAGCACGCCCCAGTCCCTCAAAAGTCCCTGCATCAACCAAGTCCCAGATGGCATATTTGGCTTGACCATCAATTGTGAATAGGCCAAAGTGATTTTCAGAACCGCCAGGATTACCGGCATCTTTCCAGTTTTCATCAAAGGCTTCGAAGTAGAAGCAAGAGATATTAGCCTTGTCCGTCCACTCGCGCATGCGCTGGTGGTAAAGTCCTTCCTTATACTCATCGGTCGCCTTAGAGCCAGCGGGGCCGTAGAAGCTATTGGAAGCACTGGCCCAACCCGTTTCGCCAATGTGTACGGGCTTTTGGATACCTAAGCTGCTCATGTAGGCCACCGTACTATCGTATTGCGCTTTCGCGTAATCCAAGGCGCGATCCATCGCCATGTCGATTTTTTCTGGCTTAGCCAGGGTATCTTCCGAGGGGGTATTGCCCCAAAAATCAGGATTGTAGTGGGTATCGTGCATAGGGTAGGTGTGCACGGAGATATAGTCGACCGCTTCGATTAGACGATTGAGATCTTCTACATGGTATTCGGCTCCTCCACCTCCCCAAGATGCGAAGTTATCAGAGCTTGTGATCCAAATATCTTTAGGTAGTTTATTGGTTTGTTTGAGGGCTTGTAAGTGATTGACCCATTTGAAGATCACTCCTGGTTGCACAAAATAGCTCGCCGCCCATTTAACCATTGCCTCATTGCCCACGGCAATGATTTTGACGATGTCATCGTATTGATTAGCGAGTTCTACCGCTCGCTGTATTTCTTTGGTGTTAGCAGCCTCATCCTCTAGGTTGTGGTCAGGATTTGCGGTGAAAGCATCCTTGCAGTTAATCCAGGCACCGAGCATGACATACATTTCAAAATTGGCATTTTCTTCTTTGAGTTGACGAATGGCTGCTAAGACATTAGCAGCATGTGGGAAGTGCACATTGTAGGTACGAAACAGCCGAATACCCATTGCGTGGAGGATTTTCATATCCTCTTTGAGTTCAGCGATGGTAGGCTGTACATCTCGGCTATTCGTACGGTAGCCACCATAAGAAATAGCTTGATATGCAGGATCGCCGAGAATATCTGCTGCCGTCAGTTCTTTGGGAGCAGTGGGGGTAGAAGAGGTTTCATCAGATGGGGTAGCCTGCCCACAGCCAGTACAGTAGGCAAATAACAAGAGCGCAACAACTAGCTGTAAGGTACTTTTCATCGTTTTTCGTTTTGTTGTTATACCCGTATTATTTCAAGTTTTCGGGCTGTAGTTGGACTTCGATAGCGCGTACTGCTCCGGTGCGGCTAAAAATAGCCGCGCTAGTAGCTTGATCTAATGTAGTAGATGGTAATATTTTGACTTCGCCATTCGTGTAGTGAATAGTAGTGCCTTCTTGGGTCGCTAATTGGTAAACAATTGGTATTTGGCAGTAAGTGAAGCACAAGGTCTGAGCGGCGAGGCTCAGTTGTTGATCATTGCCATGAATATCCTTATAGTTGAAAGTGGCTGGAGCAGCCAAAAATTCTGCTTTGCGCAAAAGGGTAGGGTGGAAGCCCAGTTGTCCATGTTGCACTACTACGCCCAGCTCACCAAAACGACTAATAATATCTTCCTTCACCTGGCCTGTCATACCTGGCTGCTGTGCACCTCTGCCCGCAGGGGTGTGCGAGTAGGCATCGGTAGGGAAAGCACCGTATAGGGTAGGGGACTTATGCACTCCAATCCCTTCATTGATCTCATAGTAGTGCTCTAACAAGCGGCCAAATACTTCTGGACTGGCTGCTTGCTCATTTGCCTGTAGGCAAACTTCCTGCACTGCCAGTAGCAACTTCGATACCATGTGCCAATAGATGGAGCCTAGCCCTTCATACCCAAAGAAAGTACCTGAGCGGCCTGTGAAAGCTTTGTGGTTAAACACCTGCTCAAAGATAGCCAAGAGCTGCTCGCGATCACGCTGTATCAAAGTAGCATACTCGGTTCCGGCAAGGGCATCTAGCGCTGCCTTTAAATCATTAGCGTTTCTAAAATTGCCATTAAAATGGTAACGGCCATCTACTGCTTTTTCGATAATGGTTTTGTGGCCATCTTTTACCAGACGTTGGAGTAGGGCTGAGTTATCGATTGCGGTGGTTGGGATATTATTCTTTGCCAAAAAGCGGCCTAAATCTTTATCGGGATATAGAATGTAGCTATACTGATCTGAGCGGAATATCCGGCTAGCTTTCATGCCATCGAGGAGCTTCAGTGCAGCTTCGGGAGATAGATAGCCTGAGCTCAGCACCGCTACTTGACCCTCTAGCATTTCATCGAGGTACGAAATGGATACCTCCTGTGCACTCTCTACCGTCATCAGGTTGTAGGCATGATACAAGTGATCGGCACGCTCATTAGCTATAATCGAATGCTGTAGATACTGAACACTCAAGTCAATAAATGCACGCACCTCTTTTAGCGGAAGCGACGACTTACTCCCTCTAAAACCATGTGCGTACACATTTTCGCGATAAGCGCTTCCCGCTTCACCTACCCCTCTTAGCACCTGCATGCGCTGCTCATCATTGAAGGAGCCATCTAATACATACTGATGAGTTTTGAATGTAGTATGCACCTTGCCAAAGAAGTCCACCAATTCGCTAGACACAGGTACTTCATCCATTGGACTTTCGTCAATAATGCCTTTTAGGAATTGCAAGAAACGGTGCAAATAGTAGAGCGTGACCATCGAAACGCCGTTACCTACCAGGGCGTTGTTGGCATCGTTCCACTCTGGGCGTTGGGTGTTGAGCCAGATACCACCTTCGGGGATAAAATTGCTGAGCTTGGCGAGTAGCGTGGCCAGCATTTTCTCCAAGAAATTGACTTGGTGGATTTCTCGCTGTTGGTTTTTTAGTAAAAATGCATCGGCTCCAAGGGCGGCTTTTGCCGCCTGGAGCTGCTCATGCATGTTATGGTCAAAATCGACAGTCTCTTTAGAGTTCTCAATAAGCGACTCAAAGGACTTGATTTTGTAGGGTACGTTGGCGTAGACAAACAGGTCGGTGCCAAGGTCTTTTGCTAGTTGGCCAGGCTGACGATCTTGCATAAATTCCAGGAACTTCAGTAAGTAGATGATCTGATGATCACCCCAATAGCCAATATAAGATCGTTCGTCTTCTGGTTCTATGGCCTCCCAATCGAAGCCATCCTTAGTAACGCGGTAGGGGTTGTAGCCATCGAAGGTAGAGGCATTCAAAAACTTATGGATCATACCTTCGATAAAATTGGGGAAAGCGTGCGATAGAGCTTCCCAATTTTGGAAGATGTCGCGCCAGTTGCCCTGATAGTCGAGGATTTTGGAGCCATCGACTTCGCTTTGCGTGTTGATCGAAAATTTGTTCCATGGGCGACTAGGGTCACCATGCCTACGGCTAAATTTGAGCGGCAGGTATTCCAGGCAAAGTCGTTTAAAGTGAGGATCATCACTCTGGTGAGCAAATTCGTTTAATTCGGTAAGGGTAAATAGTTCGGGTAGCGTAGCCAGGGCTTCTTTAGCTATGGCATAGGTGTTTTTGTTGGCTTTCGCCAAATAAGGTACAAAATCGGCCTTTTCGATTTGGTAGTTGAAATCAAAAATACCACCCCGCATAATATTAAAGAGAGTATTTGAAAAATGGCGGGCATCTTTTCGGTGATCGGCAGTGAGCTGTATGCCATCAGCAGCCCCGCTCAGGCCAATAAGGCGATCGGTACCTGCCTGAATATCTTGCTCGACGAGTGTGGCAAGCTGTTCGGTAGTACGAATGGTATGCGAAAGTTGGGCAATAGCAGCGTGATTCTTATTTACATCCGCTAGAATCATCCACGATTGTTCTTCCCCAACGGATAAATCTATTTCTGCTTGCAGCAAATAGGCGCCTTTTTCTGCACGTACTTCTACTTCTTCTTGAGCTATTTGACCTCTTCGAAAGGCATTTACCTGCAAAGACGAGATCAAGTGCTTAGCGCTCTCTAAGCCAATGGACCAAGCAACATTCGCTTTTAGGGCTTCGCTGGGTTCTGCGGTATCATTAATGATAGCGCTTAGGGCATAAATACCTAAGCGTGTATCTTTTTCGAGTTCACTCTTCTTATAGGCATCAGCGAGATTGCTGTAATTGTTTTGCAGCCAGCTACCGAGGCCGATCGGTAAGATGTTTTGAAGACCATCGAGCAAAGAAATCTTAACTGCTTCATAGCCCTGATTTTTCAGCATTGCTTTGCGGACAAAGCCAAATCGGTTGCTCGAACACCATTGATAGCGGAAGCTGAGTTGTAGGTCTTCATTGATTTCTTCAAAGATGACCTTGTTCCCAAAGTTACTTTTGTACAAGTTCCGACTGATCTGGTACAGTCCTTCTTGGCGTATAGAAAACGGTTGCCACAGGTGCGTCTTTCCTGCTTTTTGAACGCTGAAAATAGAAAGACAGCCCGTTGTTTCTGCTGATTCGGTAATTTTATCATCAGTGTAATAGGGGAATAAGGCATACTCCGCATTTTTACGCCCTGCCGTTAATCCCCCATTACTTGATACAAATAGCCAGTGATTCGCATCACTGATAATATTCATAAAGAAGGGGCGCATCAAATCGCTATTAGAAATCTTGAAGAATACCTCTCCATCAATTTCTACTCTGCTAATGTTTACTGTTTTTTCGTTTATAGCGGTGTTCATTCTTATGAATATTATGATTTACGCTCTAATTAGTTGCTAGCATTTTCATACACACGTACATAATCGATGTGCATGGTCTGTGGGAAAGGCGTATCAACACTTGGGAAACCCACATAAGTGCCTCCTACTGCCACATTCAGTAGCATATGGAAATCAGTATTGAATACCCACTCACCAGGTACATCTTCAGGTGTAATAGCTTGATAAAGGACATCATCTACGAAAAAGTAAATGTAATCAGGGCCCCATTCTACCGCATAGATGTGGAAGTCATCATCAAAGCGACTTTGCTCGTAGGTAAAGGGCTTACCAATAGATTCTCCCGCAGAGTAGCCCGGCCCGTGCACAGTACCTTGGATTTCTTGTGGGAATTGTCCACGAGACTCCATAATGTCAATCTCACCACACTGTGGCCATCCTACAAGGTCAATATTAGTACCCAACATCCAAAAGGCAGGCCAAAGACCTGGGCCTGAAGGAATACGAATACGTGCTTCATAGCGGCCATAGCCGAAATCAAACTTTCCTTTGGTAGTGATACGTGCGGAGGTGAATGATGCTCCTGCAAATGATTCCGCACGAGCGGTGATGACCATATTACCTTCGCCATCTAGCGAAGCATTTTCTGCACGGTCCGTGTAGTATTGCAACTCCTGGTTACCCCAACCATCGTTTCCGGGACCTCTGCCCACATCGAAGTTCCACTTGTTAGCATCGGGTAGTTGATTGGCAGGGCCATCAAATTCGTCTTGCCAAACCAGTTGCCAGTCGCCCTCGATGATATCCGCTTCCTGGATACAACTGGAGAAAGCAAAGATTAGGGCAAATAAAAATGCAGGATATATAATTTTTGGATTACGCCATTTCATAATTTGAATAATTTTTTTGTGATAGAATATAGGTTTTACTCATTATAGAAATACACATTATCAATAAAGATAGTATTCGTACCTGTCGGCCGGCCCACCATGATGTACTGCGCAATATTGGCACGATTTGTCAAGTTGATAAAGTCCGCTAGTGGTAAATCATAGCTCACCCAGGTACCCGTAGCAGGCATTTCAAATTGCAATTCATGCTCGGTATCATCGCCTCCATCAAAGGCACCATCAGGTCCAAAATCTACTAATTTAATAGCAAAAAAGTCGTGATCTGCCGACCAGACATCAATATGGATGTGCGTCATGCCGGTAGCATCAATCTGATTGCCTACCGTTTCAATACCTACAAAGTCAAGGTTAGAGTATTTCTTTAATGGGTTACCTGCTAAGGTTACATCTTCAAAATCTGCCATTGACCATTCGGTGCGCCAAGTATCTACTGCTACATCATTGTAGGCATCACTAAATAGTGAAATTACGTTTGCTGGGTCTTGTGGTGGCGTAGGAGGAGCAACTTGTGGCTCGGTAGGATCGCTACCACCGCCATCATTATTATAGAAGAAAAAGTCATCTACGAAAATAGTGGAAGCTCCTGCGGGTGCGCTAGCTAGGATATACTGTGCTAAATTTTGTCTGTTGGTCAAGCCAACAAAATCAGCTAGTGGAATATCATAGGTCACCCAAGTACCGGTAGCAGGCATCTCGAATAGCAGTTCGTGCTCGGTGTCGTCTCCTCCATCAAAGGCACCATCGGGGCCAAAGTCAACAATTTTAAATCTAAACTGCGTACTATTGGGAGACCATACATTCATATGCACATGCGTCATTCCAGTTGCATCAATTTGATTGCCTACTGTTTCGATACCCACAAAATCGAGATTGGTGTATCTATAAGTAGTATTGCCTGCAACCATTACTTCTTCAAAATCAGCTGCTGACCACTCGGTACGCCAAGTATCTACCGGTACATTGGAGTATTCATCACTGAAAAGAGAAATCACATCACCCGCTGCTTGAGTAGGAGCTGGTGCTCCCATCTGTGGTTCAGTGGGGTTTCCAGTACCGCCATCACCGTTGTAGAAGAAGAAGTTGTCCACAAAAATAGTAGAGGCTCCTGCGGGTGCGCTAGCTAGGATATACTGTGCTAAATTTTGTCTGTTAGTCAAGCCAACAAAATCGCTTAATGGAATATCATAGCTCACCCAAGTGCCAGTAGCAGGCATTTCAAATAGCAATTCGTGCTCGGTATCGTCTCCTCCATCGAACCCACCATCGGGGCCAAAGTCAACGATTTTAAACCTAAACTGTGTGCTATTAGGAGACCATACATCCATATGCACATGCGTCATTCCAGTAGCATCAATCTGGTTCATTACCGTTTCGATACCTGCAAAGTCAAGCGCAGCATACTTTTTGGTAGGATTGCCATCAACCAAGACATCTTCAAAAGCAGCAGCCGACCATTCGGTACGCCAAGTATCTACCGGTACATCAGTGTAAGCATCACTAAATAGCGAGATAACATCACCAGCAGGAACTGATGGCGTAGGTGCAGCCATTTCTGGCTCATTAGGCCCACCTGTATTAGTATCACCGCTCTTATAGTAGTATACGTTATCAACGAATAGGTTAGGTAAATCACCTGATAGGACTAACTGTGCTATATTATTCCGATTCACCAATCCGACAAAGTCAGAAAGTGGAATATCAAGGCTCACCCATTGCTCCGTTTGTAGGGTAGGTGTCGTAATGGTAACCTCGTGAGAAGAATCATCGCCACCACCGAAGTTGCCATCGGCACCAAAATCAACCAATAGCACACGGAATGCTGCGCTCGTTGTCGCATCTGGCGTCCAGATATCCATATGGAAATGCGTCATTTCACTTGCATTTATCTTCTCTGCCTCCGTAAGAATACCTACGAAGTTGAGCTGCTTGTAGCGCTTCACATCGTCATCACCAATCTTTTTATCTTCTACTAGTGTCGTTGAAAATTCCCAGAATGGATTCCAAGTATCTACAGTCACGTCGTTGTAGACGTTACTGTACATAGAAATTACACTATCCTGGCTTCTAGTGGGTGCTGGTGCGGGCTGAGGAGGTAGCAGTGCTGCTCCAGTAGAGGTGACCGTGAAGGAACCTTCTGCGGCTATACCGACTGCTTCAGCAGTGATCGTCGCTTCACCTGCATCTATTACGGTAACTACACCAAGCTCGTCTACTATTGCAACAGAGGTGTTAGATGACTCATAGCTGAAATAGCCAGGCCCAATAAAGGCGCGTTGATCCAACCCATTTGGTAAATTGTGGATCATCGATAGCCCATCTATCTGGAAGCGATCACCTGTTTCTGCTGTCAAACCTGCATCAATTGACAATAGGATAGCAGGTCTTGGATTGGCAATCGTACCCAGTTTTTCAAATCTTGCTTCATCAATCCAGAAAGAATAGCCTTTGCCATCCTGAGGCGTTGCAGCATAAAACAAGAAAACCCGCAAGCGCGTCACTACAGATGGATCGGGGATAGGTATAATCACCTTTGTCCAAGCTGTTGAAACTGGAACATCATTTAAGATAACGCTAAACCCTGGGAGGGTCGGGTCAACACCAAATCCGATCTCACCAATTGTGGTAGCTTCAGAACCTCTTATCCAAAAGGTAAGGGCATCAAAACCACTCATATCTCTTCCGCCGGCATCAATGAAAGTACCTCCGGCATAGCCACCAAGTGGATCTCCTACGTTAGGCACATCAAAACGCATAGAAGCATCGCCCCGGAAAAAGACCGTTTCATCCACTTCGAAAGCGGAGGTTTTAGAGTCTCCAAAGGCTACGTATTCGAGCCCGCCGCTGAAGCCATCAATAAAGATATCTCCATTGACCGGAAAGGTAGGTTGCTCCAAGTCTTCGAGCTCTCTGGAGCAGCTGAATGGCAGCAGAAGCAATAGTGCCGCCGCCAGTACTAGTGAAAAGTTATATTTTTTATTAACAGTCATTGTATATGGATTTTTTAATTAGTTGCCAATATTAAAGTGTAAGTAAGTTCTAAACTCCCATTCTTGGCCTTGATCAAAGCCAGGAGCGGTTTCATCGCATTCGAGGCCGCCATTTACATCTGCAACAAATATCGGGCAGTCGGCCAACAAATGCACGCTTTCTATTCTTTAATGGTAAAAATAAGCAATCTAAAGCTTCAATTTGTTGCCTTCCCCAAGTCCAAATCATGTCCTTTTTCAAAAGGGCCCTCAGGGGTTCCGTTGTTTCTGATAAATTTGGAAAAAATTTTGCCAAGTACTGAATTGTTCCCGAAAGGCCTTAAATCCTTGTTGGGA
>JBCCRH010000013.1:0-31443 GCA_039208045.1 Bacteroidota bacterium | reverse complement strand
AGTTGCCTGAAAAATCCATCTCTAGTGCTACCAAGGCACGAATACTTTCATCATCAATAAAGGTCAGCAAGCCCAGATTAATCAGCAAAGCAGGAAAGAGAACAATGAGAATGGTGATATAAATCCAAAGATATTTTCGTTCGGCTAGATTCACTATAATTGCTACGTTTTGGTGGTCTACAGGCCAACTGCAAAAGTAACTATTTTTAAAAAAAGCCTTACCTTAAAAAGATTAATAAGACCTTATAGATTTAGCCAATGAGTTTACTCAAGACGATTGTCGCAACCCTTGTGCTTTTACTATTGTGCTTCGCTTGCCAATTAGTAGAACCTCCTAAAGAGAAAGCACCGCTCTCCGAAATTATCAAGGACACAGTACCAGTCCCATTAGTGAAAGAAAAAAACATTGCTACCCCCAAAATTGTGATTGACTACGACACCACCCAGTGGACTGATATTCGGATGCTGGATAGCACCATCTTTGTGGATATGAAGTATGCGACCACAGATAATTTTGTGACAGAAAAAATGTATGAATGTAGCCGGTGTTTTCTCCGACCAGAAGTGGCCAAACAAGTGGTACAAATTCACCACATGCTAAAAGAAGAAGGCCTCGCGCTTAGATTGTACGACTGCTTTAGGCCACGTCCCATTCAGTGGAAACTTTGGGAGAAAGTCCCTGATCCTAGATATGTGTCCGACCCTCGAAAGGGTTCCATGCACAATAGGGGGGCGGCGGTTGATCTTACGATCGCCCAAGCCGATGGTACTCCGCTAGAGATGGGTACCGGCTTTGATTACTTTGGAAAAGAGGCTTACCATACCTATACGAACTTACCTGACAGCGTGCTACAAAATCGAAATAAACTTAAGGGAATTATGGAAGAAAATGGATTTAGGGGAATTCGAACGGAGTGGTGGCACTATTCTTACACCAAGCAATCTTATCCGTTGTCGGACATGCTATGGAACTGCCCAGATTAATCGAATCAGCTGTTAAGAGTATATTATTGAGGAGGCATCATATTTGATTTTCGCTTAATTTTTAAGAACTTGCGCATCCATTAAAGAACCCCTACGATATTAGCAACTTAAAGTAGGATAGTACGTTCTTATTGTACGACAAAATTTAAGTAGACGAATGGCACAGTTAGATTTTAAATCGGATGTTGAAGCAGTTGATGCATTAGCACAATCTTATAGGGATTTACGTAATGAAATTGGAAAGGTAATCGTTGGCCAAGATGAGGTAATCAAGGCTGTTATTATCTCTTTGTTTAGCAATGGGCACAGCTTACTTGTAGGTGTACCTGGCCTTGCGAAAACGCTTTTAGTAAGTACGATAGCAGAGGTTCTGGATTTAGATTTTAAGCGAATTCAGTTTACTCCAGACTTGATGCCATCTGATATTACCGGTTCAGAAATATTAGATGAAGATCGCCACTTCAAATTTAATAAAGGCCCCTTGTTTGCCAACATTGTATTGGCAGATGAAATCAACCGTACGCCACCTAAGACACAGGCGGCTTTACTCGAAGCGATGCAGGAACGTTCGGTTACCGTGAGTGGTGTTCCACATAAACTACCAAAGCCCTTCTTTGTATTGGCAACGCAAAACCCTATCGAACAAGAAGGAACCTACCCACTGCCAGAAGCACAGCTGGATCGATTCATGTTTAATATTCCGTTGGACTATCCTTCGTATGATGAAGAAATTCAGGTGGTAAAAGGTACTACGACCACTAAAAATTACGAACTCAAACATATCGTAACAGGGGAGCAGATTCTCTTCTTTCACCAATTGATTCGAAAAATCCCTATTGCTGATAATGTGCTGGAGTATGCTGTAGGCCTTGCTACTAAAACCAGACCTAATACCAATCGGGCAACAGATAATGTAAATAACTATATCTCGTGGGGGGCAGGTCCTCGTGCTTCTCAGTATTTGGTGCTTGGCGCAAAATGCCATGCTGCCATACATGGCAAGTACTCGCCTGATATTGAAGATGTGCAACAGATAGCAAAATTCGTTCTACGCCATAGAATTGTACGGAATTATAAAGCGGAGGCAGAAGGTATTTCCGAAGAGAATGTGATTGAGAGCCTACTATAGACTACTAATCTGTAGCTACCAGAGATACTTTAGTAGAAGCGACTCATTCATTGGTGGATGAGTCGCTTTTCATTTCCACCAAAACGATTCTCACCCGCATCTTTCTTGGTGTCAATCAATATGCATGGTATTGAATATACCATGAAGAATCTCTAGCAAGAACGGGTACATTATCTTAAATTTGGAAAGTGGTACTTGTTTTGCTAACAAATCAAATTCAAATGACCATCCGAAATTCATATGCTTTTGTTTTCTCTATGCTATTGCTATTGATTAGCTCTTGCTCAAGCGATATGCCTCGTGCCCTAAAGTCCGTCCCGACTGCTTTTGGGGTCGTCAATCAGGTAATCGTAGTTATGGATAAAGAGCTTTGGGAAGGAGAAGTCGGCGATACGTTGCGCTATTATTATTCCTCCGCTTATCCCATACTTCCTCAGCCAGAATCCATTTTTGACCTCAAACATTTCTCTGCCATCGATCTCGAAAAAGATAGATTGCGAAAAGAGCTGCGTAATTATCTTTTTGTGGCGGATTTGAGTGATACTGATTCTCCAACTACAAAAATGATTGCCAAAGATTTGGGGCAAGAAAATGTTCGGAAAGCACAAGAAATACCAAAAGAATACAATACCAGCGTCGGTAAAGACAAGTGGGCGAAAGGACAATTGCTGATTTATCAATTCGCCAATAATCAACAGGAATTAATTGATAATTTAAAGCGCAATTTTCCTGCAATAAAGAACCGGATTAATAAAGCGGATAGAGAAAAAATTGATGCAAGTGTCTACCTGGATGGGGTGAATAAAGCGCTGATGAGAGATGTCAAAGAAGCGTTTGATATCGAACTGCGTATCCCTAGCGATTACATTGGAGCCATGAATGATGACAATTTTATCTGGATGCGAAGGGAAATTCCTGAAGTGAGCATGAATCTAATGGTCACCAAGGTGCCCTATACTGATCAAGCGCAGTTGCAAAAGGAGGGGATTAAAGCTATGCGTGATACCATTGGTAGAAAGTATATCTCCTCAGAATTACCCAATACTTTTGTTCGCATCAATGATATTGATCTACCCATGCTGGTCACACAACGAGAAATAAATGGCACCTTTGCGGTAGAGGCTCGTGGCATCTGGGAAGTAGTTAACGATTTTATGGGTGGCCCATTTGTAACTTACGTCTTTTTAGATCCACAAAAAAATGAGCTGATCTTTATTGATGGCTTTGTATATGCGCCAGGTAAGGATAAACGAAACTACATGCAATACTTAGAGCATGTTATTACTAGTCTAAAGGTGTAATGGCAGATTTTACTTCGGAGGATACTAATAAATTGAGTGATCAAGCATTGATTACTCAATTTATTACAACTGAAGATCAACGATACTTTAATGAACTGTATGGCCGATTTGCTCACTTAGTGGAAGCTATTTGTATTCAATACGTCGAGAACAAACAAGATAGCCAAGAGCTGACGCAAGTCATTTTTGAAAAAGTGAGCAAACAGATAAACGAGGCGCCTATCCAAGATTTCGCCAATTGGCTCTTCGTTGTTACGCGAAATACCTGTATTGATACCATTAGAAGTAGGAGACGGAAAAGACGATGGCTCAATAGCTATAGCATAGAGCAAAGGCGTCCCGATCTATTTAGGGAAAATGAAGTCAACTGGCAACTACGTGATGCTCCTCTTACTCAAAGAATAGACCTACTTCCCCAAGCTATAGAAGAGTTGTCTGCGCTACAGCAGCAATGTATCAAACTATTTTTTACAGAGAAAAATAGCTATCAAGAAATCGCTGACCTGCTTGGCATTACGCTAAGTGAAGTGAAAAGCCACTTGCAAAATGGTAAGCGTCGCCTAAAGTCAATTTTAATCAAACTCCAGCAAGAAGCATCCAAATGATAGAAGCCTTATTTGCTAAACGACAATGCTTGCGAAAGCACGAAATAAAAGCCTACCTGGACGGCACGCTCTCTGAGCAGGAGCGCTTTGACATTGAGAATCACTTACTGGAATGTCAACTCTGTAGTGTGGCCATCGATGGAGCTGCATTGCACAAGCCTTTCTATTCTAAAAAACTAATTGCACTGCTTGCTCTTTTAGCTTTCCTTCTATTGACTAGTCTATTGATTTATTTTTATTGGCCTCAGCCAGATAAAACAGATACCATATTTTATGCCTACTATGAACTCCCTGCCAATATTACTCCCCGTAATAATTTATCGATTGCTGGAGAGGAAGGAATTACATTGTTCCACAAAGGCAAGTATGCTGATGCTATTCAACTATTTGACAGAAAGCTAGAAAACCAGGCAGATGCTAAGGTGCTTTTCTATGCTGGCATTGCTGCTATCGAATTGCAACAGCTTGACCGAGCTGTAGACTACTTTAAAGAGGCTGAACTCCTATCATCCCCTTACAGCGTACGTGCTAAATGGTATCATGGTTTAGCACTACTGAAACAAGGAAAAGTAAAGGAAGCCACTCCAATTTTTGAACAGCTCACCACTACTGCATCTGGTTTGCTGAAGGTGGAAACCAAAGAAATATTAGAAAAAATAAAAGGGATATAATCCTACTAGATCATATCCCTTCGAAAAAGATCGCGTACAAGCGATTCCCCTATTTTACAAAGTTCAAACTCCTATCGATAAAGGCTGTCAATTCTGAGCCTTTCAACATATTCTGGTTCAGCCTTGCCAAATCAAATAAGTACTGAGCTAAATCTTTTTGCTCTTCCTCGGCATCCAGTTTTAACAGTTTTTGCGCAATCACAGGGTGATTGGAGTTTACCACTACATTATAGCTATCTGGGAAATCTCCAAATTGCATCCCTTGCAGGGATTGCATTTCTTTCATTCGGCGCATAAACTCTGGGCGCGTAATAGTGACCGGCTGATCTTCAGGGGACAATGCTTTGGTCATTACAGAGGCTCCCATACCGCTGATTAATTGTTCGAAAGTGGTTTTCACTTTCTGCTCCTCTTCCTCATTGAGTACAGACTCTTGCTTTTCGTCCTTTTGCACCAAATTATCAACTGTGTCTGAATCAACACGGACAAAGGTGACATCACCTAGTTTGTGCTCTAACTGCTGCATAAAGTGATTGTCGATAATGTGGTCAAACACCAGCACATCATAGCTTCTACTCTTACAAGCCTGAATCAAGGCGTCATGCCCTTCGGGATCATTGGTATAGAGCAGTACTAGTTTATCGTGCTTGTCTGTCTGTGCAGTTTTTACAGCTTCCTTGAATTCCTCAATCGTAAAGTACTTGCCTTCTGTATTCTTCAATAACACAAACTTGGTTGCTTTATCGTAGAATTTGTCTTCAGAGATCATTCCATACTTTACAAATACCCCAAGATCATTCCACTTCTCTTCAAAGCCTTCTCTATCATTTTTGAATAGTTCGTTTAGCTTATCAGCTACCTTCTTGGTAATGTAGTTGGTGATTTTCTTTACATTGCTATCGCTCTGTAAGTAACTCCGCGACACATTCAAAGGAATATCAGGAGAGTCGATTACACCATGCAGCAAGGTCAAGAACTCAGGTACAATATCTTGCACATTATCGGTAACATACACTTGATTGCTATAAAGCTGGATTTTATTCTTTTGCGCCTCAAATGCATTCCCTACCTTCGGGAAATATAAAATACCGGTTAGATTAAATGGATAATCAATATTGAGGTGAATCCAAAACATGGGGGGAACGCTAAAAGGATGCAGTTCGCTGTAAAAAGCTTTATAATCCTCGTCGGTCAGATCGCTCGGATTCTTTCGCCATGCAGGGTCAACATTATTGATAATGTTGTCAACTTCTATTTTCTTTTCTTCTTTATCGTCACCCTCTCCCTCATAAATAGTCTCTTCCTTCGTACCAAATTTAATGGGCACCGGCAAGAACTTGCAGTACTTATTAAGTAGCTCTTCAATTCTATTATCTTCTAGAAACTCTAGGCTGTCCTCTCCAATATGCAGTACAATGTCGGTTCCTCTATCTGTCTTTTCATTATTTTCTAGGGAATATTCCGGATCACCTTCACATGACCAAGTGACACCTTGACTATCTTCTTTGTATGATTTTGTCACTGCCTCTACTCTCGTAGCCACCATAAAAGCAGAGTAGAAACCAAGACCAAAATTTCCGATGATATTAGTCTCGTCCTTATATTTCTCTAAAAATTCCTGGGCACTTGAAAAAGCAACTTGATTGAGATACTTTTCAACTTCCTCTTCAGTCATCCCGATTCCACGATCTCGTATTGTTAGGGTCTTATTATCTTTATCTAGGATAACATCAATGGCCAAATCACCCAATTCACCCTTAAATTCGCCTTTGGAAGCGAGCGCTTTTACTTTGTTGGTAGCATCTACGGCATTCGAGACTAATTCTCGAAGAAAGATTTCATGATCCGAGTATAGGAATTTTTTAATGATCGGAAAGATATTCTCCGTTTGAACTGATATATTTCCACGTTTCATACTGACAGTTTTTGTTTGCTTGTAAAATGCAAAGCCTATGCCACTCCTATAAAACAGACAATATGACAGGCGATCTTTTTTAATTTGCTTTAGTAAACTATTTATCCTATTTTTGGATCAAAGAGTAACGAGAGCTTTATATTTTTTACTTACCAAGAATTTTCAACCTAAATAAGTCTGTCTAGATTTTATTCATTGGTATTATCCAATACTAAAATCTTATTATTTGTCATTACGATCATTTATTGATTAGTAATGGCTATCCCATTTTGTCTTAATCTGGATAAGTACGGCTGGAAACCGGGGGGAATCCAGCCTATGCTTATTCGGTTTTTAATAAGCAAGCTTTATGGTCAATACGACCTTAAAGGGGTGAGTAAGGCCAGTTCATCGGGGGGTAGAACTGGACCGAACTCACTTGTTTTTTACATAAAAGGTCGTAGTACGAGTTACTACGACCTTTATTTTTTTGTATTAGCCTATTGCTTCACATTCACTTGAATGCGTTCGTCCCTATTAGCTAATTCCCAAACGGTGTAAAAAATCAAGTGAGCTACTTCCACGTATTTATCGTATAAAATTTTCTCTTCCGTATCGGATGGACGGTGATAATCAGGATGTGTGCCACTAAAGTAGAATACGGCAGGGATACCTTTTTTGGCAAAATTGTAGTGATCCGAACGGTAGTAATACCGATTGGGATCATTCTCATCATTATAAGTATAGTCTAATTCTAATTGGGTATAGTTCAGATTTGCTTGCTCATTAATATCGTGCAGGGTAGTACTCAAACGATCTGCGCCAATTACGTAGATGTAGCGTGGGTCTGCTTCGTGCTTTTTATCTGATCGGCCGATCATATCTACATTCACATTTGCGATAGTATTCTCCAATGGAAAAATTGGATTCTTGGCATAATATTCAGAACCTAGCAGTCCTTTTTCTTCTCCTGACACTAACATCACTAACACACTTCGGCGAGGGCCAAAGCCTTTTTTCTTTGCTTCTAGCAGGGCTTCACAAATTTCCAAAACGCCACAAGTCCCCGAACCATTGTCATCAGCTCCATTAAATACCGTCTCCCCTTTCATCCCAATATGATCGTAATGCGCTGTAAGCACAACGAGCTCCTCCTTTCGCTCAGGATCTATCCCCTCAATGTAGCCAAGCACGTTTTCCCCCAGTACTTGCCGAGTCCGCTTTTTTTGAATAGCTAAAATAGATGTGGGGGTTTCAAAAGAATGAGGCTTACCCTCCGAGTTGATCTGATCTCGGAGCGCTATCACTTTGGAGATAGTATCTCCCATAATCATCTTCGCCAAATCGGAGGTGATAAAGAAGTTATTAGCGTAATTTTTTTCTGGCTGTTCTCCGGCACCGATTTGTAAGCGCGTATTGAGAATTAGCTTACGGGCGGGCTGTAGGTTTGCTTGAAACTGCCGATCTATGATTAAGATTGTAGCTACTCCATGCTGCTTTGCCGCTTTCAGTTTCTTACGAAAATCAGTTGACCAATCTGAAGCGACTTTCGCTCCTGATACCCAGTAAGTACTATCGGAGCTCATTGGTTCACCGTCAAATACTAGGATAGTTTTCCCCTTCACATCCACCTCCTTATAATCGCTGTAGCGCTCATCATCTATACCGAACCCTAAGAATACAATTTGCTCTGTAGCAAAGCTATCACGCGAAGTATTTAGCGATGGGTAAGAATAGTAGTTCCACAATGGCCGTTGTTTCTCTCCTTTGATGGTGAGTTCAATCTTACTCCATCGGTTTGAGGTAAACGCAATAGGCTGGTAATAGGAGGTATCTCCAAAGATTTTTGGCAATCCTTCGCTATCAAAATAGTTAGCGATATAAGCTGCTGCCTTTTTCTGTCCCTCTAGGCCTGTTTCTCGCCCTTCGTATTCATTAGAAGCCAGAATTTCAAGATGCGCTTTTAATCCATCCTTAGTAATATATTCTTGAGCAATTGCACTAAGGGAATCCTTAATGATGGGAGGCAACTCCACAGGAGCAATGGTATCAGTCTGTTCTTGCGCAACTAGGCATGTACTCCACAACAGTAAACACAGAAGCAACTTCTCACGAATCTTCATGGCAATAATTTTCCTCATTCGCATGCGATCTTCCCTACCCTACGGGCGTGCCGACCACCTTCAAATGTAGTTTCTATAAATGTCTGTACCATCTGAAGGGCTAAGGACTTTTCGACAAACCGAACAGGTAACGCAATAACATTGGCATCATTGTGCTGACGTGCTAGCGCAGCAATATCTTTGCGCCAACAAAGTGCTGCTCGAATAGCCTGATGCTTATTAGCCGTGATAGCCACACCATTGCCACTCCCACATAGCACCACCCCTAATTCTGCTTGGCCGCTGCTGATGGCTATGGCAACTGGATGAACGAAATCAGGATAGTCAACAGAGTCTGAAGAGGCAGTACCAAAATCTTTGACGACCATGCCTTGTGATTCCAATAAAGCAACAATATCCTCCTTGTATGGAAAACCTGCATGATCGCAACCTATAGCAACTGTTTTTACTTGCATCAATCTAACAGTTGGTTTTGATCTTGAGCTGGCGCCCTACGGATATAAGGCGCAAATAAAGCTTCCACTTCATTCAGAAATGCTTCATCGTCATTCTGACTAATATCAGAAAGTAGATTTTGCATAGTCTGACGTGTCAAATCAAATTCATCATCGTAGCTACTATTTCTAATGGCTTCGTCAAGGGATACAAAATACTCCATTCGATCGGTAAGCTCATTAGCCAAAATTTCCATATGTGGCTTTGCCTTTTCGTACTCATTGGCTTGTAGGTAGACTACAATCATAGTGTATGCTCGGTAATCATAGGCGAAGTTCATATGTGGGAAGGCCTCGAAGTATTTATCAATCAAGTCTACTGCCTTATCCTTTTTATTTTCTCGCAACAACTCAAATGCCGCACGGCGAATAGCCAACTGATGACTTTGAACGCTTGGAGCGTAGCTGCGATCTACAAATAGTCGTTCTTTATCAAAATTACCCCAACGGAACTTGTTCATTACATTTTCGTAAACCGCCTCGGCATTTACTCGTCCATTGCCCACAAGGCCATAGATGGCATCACTCTTGCTCTTGACGGGTACAATACGTAATCCTAGCCCTTCTAGCTGCATATAATCTTGCAGACCAAAGAGTTTTTCTTGGCGGCAAGTCACTGCAAAATAGATAGGACGTTCCCAAAGATTAGAAGCAATAATATCGAGGATGGCTACCTCATCTTTTGTCATATAATTGCCGCTCAGGCGTACTGGAATTTGTCGTACTACTCTACCCGTATCTGCCATGGTAATGGCGCCGCTAGCCATCGCCTGTTCAATATTTACGGGGATGTAAACACTTTTAGTCTGGTAATGCGATTCTATTTCTCTATTACCTTGCCCTGTTAACGGATGGTATTCTCCAATAAATTTCACTAGCTGCTGAATAGGTGCAGGACGATCGTTTTGGGTTGGATTGTAATAAAACACCTGGTTTCGCAGCTTACCCCGGTAAGACTCCCTCGGAATAGTCATCTTTACAGCCGCTGATTCATTGACCTTACGTCTCAATAAATCGATATACCAATCTACCGCAATCAAACTTAGGTTCACTACCCGAACATCCGTTCGAATCCCTTCTACTTCTTGAGCGTACCATAGCGGATAGGTATCATTATCCCCATAGGTGAATATAATAGAATTAGGCTCACAGGATTCTAGAAAATTAGAAGCATAATCACGCGCACCAGTATGGTCTATGCGAGAGTGGTCGTCGTAGTTTTGGAAACCCATTAGTAGCGGTGCGATCAGCACAAAGGCCGTAGCACCCACTCCCGATACTATTCCGCTTTGCCCAACTTGTTTTCGTAGCACTTCATACAAGGCGACTACTCCCATTCCCATCCATATACAATAGGTAAAGAAGGAGCCTGCAAGAACGTAGTCACGCTCGCGCGGCTCATTTGGAGGCTGGTTGGAGTAGATGATAATACCAATTCCAGTGATCACAAATAGAGCCAAAAGCCCCATGAAATCGTTGGTATTTGCACGAAAGTGCCAAAATAAGCCGAGTAAGCCAAATAGAAAAGGCAGCATAAAATAAGTGTTTCTGCCAGGATCATTTTTCATCGTCTCCGTGAGCTCACTTTGGTTCCCCAGGCGCATCGCATCAAAGAACTTAATTCCTGAAATCCAATTACCACTCGATTTATCCCAACTATAATAGCCTTGCTCTCCGTTTTGACGTCCTGAAAAGTTCCACATAAAGTATCGCCAATACATCCAGCCCAATTGATAATTGAACAAGAAGCTTATATTGTCGCCCATATTCGGACGTCCCCTTGGCAAGGGCTTTTGCGGATCCATTCCTAGCCACATTTTGTAGAGGGTAGGCCTACCTTGTGTTCCATCTCCCAAACGGGGAAATAGCATTTTGTCTCTATTATTATAGATCACATCGATCTTATGATCCACTACCTCATAACGATCCCCCAACCGACCATAGCGATCATTTACTTCTGTGCGCTCAGGTTTTGCTTCAAAGTGAGGGCCCCTCATCAATGGACGTTCACCGTATTGTTCGCGGTTCAAATAGGGAATTAATCGCATCGCGTCAGTAGGTGCATTCATATTAACTGGCGTCTCTGCATTAGCGCGAATGACCACTACCCCGATCGTAGAAAATCCAATGACTACCAATGCCCCACCTGCAAAGATGAGCTGTAGCTGGCGACGATACTTGGAAGTGCCTTGATGTGCGTAATACAACCCTCCGGCCAGTATAGCCCCAACAATCAAAAGTGTTGGGATCAAACCGGAGTGGAAGCCCATGCCCATGCCATTGACCATAGTCAACTCCAATGCACTCCATAATTTAGGAATACCCACAATAATGAGGCGTTGGATGGCTGCGATGACTACTACCCCAGCGCCTGCTGCAAGTAACATCCCTACTACGGTGTGCTTCTTGTATTTTTTAAAGTAGTAGAACAATGCCAGCGCAGGGAAAGTAAGGATACTCAAAAGGTGTACGCCAATCGACAAGCCCGCGGCGTATACTGTAAATAGCAACCAACGATCTGCTTTCGGCGTATCTGGTAGCGAGTACCATTTTACCATTGCCCACAGCGTAAGTGTAGTAAAAAAGGTAGACATAGCATACACCTCACCCTCTACCGCAGAAAACCACACTGAAGTAGTAAAGGCAGTGCCTAAACCAGCCACCAAGCCAGCACCCATCACTGCAATATTTTGGCCTTCGTCTAGTTCGTCTTCTCTGCCGACCAATGCTAGCTTTGATAGCATGATAGTCACCCAGCAAATAAACATAGCTGCGAAAGCCGTACAAATACCCGACATCATATTTACAGCGAAAGCGATGTCTTCTGGATTATCTGAAAACAGCTCTGCGAACCAGGTGAAAATACGTCCAATGAGTACGAACAGAGGGGCTCCGGGAGGGTGAACCACCTGCAATTTATAAGCACCCAAAATGAACTCTCCGCAGTCCCAAAGACTTCCTGTCCGCTCAGCAGAAAAGTAGTAAACAGTAAGGGCTATGATAAATACTAACCAGCCCGCGATATTATGTAAACGATTATTTGTCCGCATGGAAAATTGTGTTAAAACCTATTAGACTTGTTCCAGCATATTTCGAACTGCAAATGTAATAAAATATTACCAAGATCGATTTGGTTAACAAAGCATTATAGAATGCTTAACTTTGTGGCAAACATCAGTATATGCTACTAAAATGGCTACTCGTTGGAGGTGTGATCTATTTCATTTATCGCTTTTATATTGCCCCCCTGGCAATAGAAGGGCAACAGCCGCCATCTCCTGGGAAAGATCAGAAGGATGATGAGGGAGAATTTATTGATTATGAAGAAGTTGAAGATTAACGAATGGAAGTAAAAAAAGATATTGGTTCCCTTGTATTGTACAAGAACAATCAACTGATTGCATTTAACAAGCCTAATGGTTTGACGGTGCAGGCTGATAAAACACAGGATATATCCCTTCATAGCTTAGGGGAAATCTACTGTAAGTCTAAGCTACACCTCGTTCACCGTATCGATCGGCCTGCGAGCGGGGTGGTTTTGTTTGCCAAAAATACAAAAGCCTTGGCTACGCTAAACGAGGCCTTTCAGCAGCGAAAAATTGAAAAGACGTATTTAGCAGTCGTTGGGAAGATCCCTGCCGACCAAAAAGGAACGCTAGAACATTTCCTAAAAAAGCAGCCTAGAGGGAACAAAAGTGTGGTGAGTAGTGCAGATGAAAAAAATGCTAAGCTCGCTACGCTCAGCTATCGATTACTGGGAAGTACCGAGCGCTACCACTTGCTTGAGGTACAACTCTACTCGGGGCGGCACCACCAAATTCGAGCGCAACTGGCAGCCATTGGCTCTCCCATAAAGGGTGACAATAAATATGGCTTTCGCCGAATGAATCGGGATCGCTCCATTCACTTACACGCTTGGAAACTGCGCTTTACCCATCCGACTACCCAGCAGCAGGAGACGGTGGTAGCGCCGCTACCTGATGAAGTGCTTTGGAATGCCTTCAAAGCACCAATAGCTGCACTCAATGAATAGCCGATGGAAGAGATAAAAAAATATTTTCCCGACCTCTCCCCTGTTCAGTATGAGCAATTGGAAGCATTGGGGAGGTTGTACCCAGAGTGGAATAATAAGATCAATGTTATTTCCAGGAAGGATATAGAAAATTTGTACCGCCACCATATCTTGCATTCGTTGGCTGTCGCCAAATTTATCTCCTTTAAGCCAGAGGCTAGGGTGCTCGACTTAGGTACTGGAGGCGGTTTTCCGGGTATCCCTTTGGCCATTCTTTTCCCTGAAACTACTTTCACTTTAATTGATGGAACACGCAAAAAGATTATGGTAGTGAATGAGGTAAGACGAGCCATTGGCTTGGACAACTGCCATGGTATTCATATACGAGCAGAAGAACATAAGGCTAAGTACGATTTTGTGGTGAGCAGAGCCGTAGCGCATATTGAGAAACTGACTGACTGGAGTTTTCGATTGATTCGAAACAAGCAGTTGCACGCTATGCCCAATGGATTAATTACCTTAAAAGGTGGAAATATAAAGGAAGAACTGCGTGCACTTCCCAAAACGTATTATTCGGAAAAGTACCCTTTGACGTCGTACTTTGATGCGCCGTTTTTTGAAGAAAAGTTTTTGATTTATGTCCAGTACTAAGTAACAGTCAAAGAATAACTTCTCGATTTATGGCTGGCTCTTTTGCTCTAATACTGCGTTGAAAAGCCTCGCCGATGCTGGGCATCGTCTGCGTTTTTCGCCTTGTCCTAGAGCAAAATACCCTTGCCAAAATGCGGAACCTATTCTTTGGCTGTTACTAAGGCAGTTCGCAGTTGAGATTTCCTCTGACTTTTCTTAGTTTTGGCGTACTGATTTTTAAATCTATACTAAACTTAAAGCGAAATTAATTATGTCATTTGAAGTAGAAGGAAAGCTCCATAAGAAGTTCGAGACTCAAAATAAAACGGATACCTTTCAGGCTAGAGAATTTGTGATTGAAGTAAGTAGTGGTGCCTACCCCCAATTCGTGAAATTCCAGCTGACACAAGACCGGTGCGCATTGGTCGATTCTGTTGAAGAAGGTCAGATGATTAAAGTTCACTTCGATCTTAGAGGTCGGGAGTGGAATGGTAAGTATTTTACTAATCTCAACGCTTGGCGCATTGAAAAGCCAGCTGCTGGTGCTCCGGCAGGCCCTGCTGGTGACGACTCTTTCCCTTCTGCTACGGATGAACCTCCTGCGGCAGAGGCGGATGATGATTTGCCATTTTAGTTAATAAATTTTAGAGCCACGCGGATTACAAATCCACTTAGCGCGGGCAAAGCTTTACGAAAAAAGCTCGGCACGTGCTCAGCGGATTTGCAATCCGCTGTAGGGTGCTTAAACTTATTTATATTACAGTGCCATGCATTAAAGCAATCCTAGAAAAGTAACTTGAAAAGTTTTTCTTTCCAAACAATTGAAAAAACTATCCTTCTTATCTTATGGATGAAGTTGATAGGATTTACCTTCATTCCCTTGCATGGGCAAGTGCTAACAGGCCTTGCTACGCAATGGAATGACGATCTATCGCAGTGGTACGTCTATACCGATGAAGAAGATGTAGTGGGCGAACTGCGCTTGCGATGGCCTCAACAGCAAGATTGGACGCAGTGGGAATTTCGGATGGGTGAGCTAGCGGGCTCTATCCGTTTAAAGTGGCGAGAAAATCCAAATGAATGGGAGATTCGAGTCGGTAATCAGGTGGCGACTGCGCGTACGGTACTGAATAACCGCTTTCGCGAATGGCGTATTTTTGATGGAACCCATCAATTTACGCTACTGCAAACTTATGGTAATAGTACCGATGAGTGGAAGATCAGACCAAATAAGTGGGGAACTATGGATATGATTACTACCTGGCAAAATGATCCAAGGGATTGGGAAATTTATGATGAACTCGATGAGGCTGTGCAGTTCCCGATTAAATTAGCAATCGTATTTATTGGCGTAGTGCACTCTATCAGAAGGTAGTGCTTAAGCAAACCATAAAAAGCTGCGAAAAAATGTATCTTTTTAGAGGTTTACGAGTCTACCTACTGAATCAATAAATATAATACGATGAATAACTGTGAATGTAATAATTGTGAATGCACAAAATGCGATTGTAAAGATTGCAAAAAAGGAAATTGCTCTTGCTCTAAATGTGAGTGCAATAAGTGTAAATGTTGCTAACTAAACTAAGAGCTATTATTAAAGGTTGGTAACTTTACTAGCCTTTAATCTTTAAATATGGAAACCTTAGGAATCTGGAATACTTTCAGTGATGAGCTGTACTTTTTTATTCTTAAAAGAGTAAACAACAAGGATATAGCCAACGATATTCTTCAGAATACATTCTTGAAAATTCATAAGAGCATTTCAAGTCTTAAACAAGTAGAAAAGGCCAAGGCGTGGGTTTTTCAGATAGCCCGTAATGAAATAGCGAATCACTTTAATGCGGCGTCTACTTATACAGAGAAGGTAAATACAAGCAAAGAGCTTCCTTTAGAAGAAGAAATGCAATTGGTGTGCTGTTTCGACAAATTAATCAATGATCTTCCTGAAATTTATAGAGAGGCCATTGAGATGGTTTATATCGAGGGGCACAAGCAAAAAGACGTTGCCGAAAAATTAGGTATAAGCCTGGAAAACACAAAAGCGAGAATTAGAAGGGGAAAAGATATCCTGAAGGAAAAATTTCAAGCATGCTGTAAATACGAAGTGAATAAAAAGGGAAAGCTTGTTGGAGAGCCCAATTGCTCAGCATGTTGAAGTTAGCAAAAGTACGCTTCTGTCACTATACATCTATAAACGGCATTGTCAGCAAATACTAACAATGCCGTTTATTCATTCTATTATTAGCCTAATGGTTATCTATTTCCATAGATTGATAGGATACTTCTCATCTTGAATAAACTTGGCAAAAGCATCGGTAACAGTGCCCTTATCTTCCTTATAGGTCACACCATACCATTGCTCGTCGTTAGGAATGACCTTAACCCTGGCCGTTTCACGCTTAATCTGGTGATCTACGATAAGAGGAATGAAGAACTCTGCTCTCGGCTTATCAGAATTCGCTTCTACAAAGTCGATAAAAAGCGAATGTAAGACCTCAAAAACTGCTGGATGGAATCCCCAAAGATTCATGGAAACCAAAGTCTTTTCATCTAGCTCGTGTAGCGTGCCCTCTATTTCGTGTACTACTTTTCCCTCCTCTCTGCGTACTTTGAATCGTTCATTAATGTCCGTCAGATAGCTTTCCGCGTCCATATCACATACTCCACGAGAAACCGCGCCATTATCAGACAAGGTATTTTTGAGCACATAGCCCACCATACCATAAGTATCGGGGGCACACTCTGTTGTTAAAAACTTAGCAATGGAATGGAAAGCTGTTGCTCCATAGTAATCATCCGCATTGATCACTGCAAAAGGTTCCTTTACTACCTCTCTAGCAACCAAGATAGCATGGCCAGTACCCCAGGGTTTTTCACGAGGTGGAAAACTATCAATTCCTTCTATGGGGCTATCCAATTCTTGGAAGACGTATTCGATGGTGATCTTATTCTCAAACTTATTGGCAAACTTAGCCTTGAACGCCTCTTCGATACTTTTCCTGATGATAAATACCACTTTACCAAAGCCTGCCTCTATCGCATCATAGATGGAATATTCAATAATTGCTTCTCCATTTGGGCCCACCCCATCCACTTGCTTGAGGCCACCATAACGGCTTCCCATACCGGCAGCCAATATCATTAATGTCGGTTTCATATACGTGTTTTTGCTCTCGCAAAAATAGAATACTTCTTGATCTTAGAAGAATTATCGAGTGGTTTGTTTTGATCGGATAATCTGCTGGATGAATTGCTGAACTTTACGATCAGCCAGCCAGCGGTGAATGGCAAAACAAAGAGCGAGAACGAGTGGGCCACTAATAAAAATTAATGTTCTAAGCCGCTCAATTAAGGGGGTATAGAGCTCATAGAAAGGACGGACAAAGAGCACTTCAAATGCAATAACAAAGGCGGTAAGCAAGAGCAGAAAAATAGCAATAGCTCTGCCAGACTGAATCAATTTTGTGTTCCTTTTACGCAGGCACTTTTTTAGGAAGAGGGCGGCACTCTTATCCTGCGGATTCATTTTTAAAAGCTCTCGTAGAATGTAATTGGTTTCTTCATATTTATGGATATGAAAAAGGGAAGCAGCTTTGCGGAATAGCATTTTGTAAAAAACATCCTCCCCTTTATAATACTGTATATTATTGATTACGGAGGCTTCAATTACCAGGTCAACAACTGTAAGATGCTTATTGTATGCTCCAATCTCAAAGAGTGCATTGACGTAAGTCACCAATAACTCGAAATACTCTTCAAATGGTAGCTGCTCTATTTTTCTTTCCTTTTCTTCATAAAAACGCACGATCTGCTGGAAAGCCAGGGCGTCAATCGCCTGGAATTCTCGATAGATCTTAGAGTATCGTGTCGATTTTAAGAAGCTCAAGTCTTTTTATTTTAAAGATATTAATAGCTAACGGAAGTTGCTCAAAAGGGTTTATATTTTTATCAATTTATACAAGATTGGTTTACTAGGACTCACATCAATCTCAAAACTAGCAATCTGTATATTGAGCAAATAATGCCCATCCTTAACCTTATTATCTATATAAATCAACTCGCTGATGGTACAATCAGTTCGTGTATGCGCTGGATATTGCCAAAAGGCACGATGAGCTAGCAACTTCCCTCCATCTTCTTCTCGGTCTACCGAAGGGAGGTCAACTAGCAGATGCTTTATACCACGATCCACCAGGAAGGCAATGGCTTCAGCATCTAAATAAGGCGGATTAGCCCCTGAATAATTTGTTTTCAGTTTGAGGTTGTCATTCGGCATCGTGCGAATGATGAAAGCCTCGGGTACAAAGTCTTCAGGAAAAACCTCTTCTAGCTGCTGTTTTAAGATGACTCGATCCCCATTGCTTTGGCGCTGAGGAAAAATACTAACTAGTATAGCAGCAAAGTGAAACTGTCGTAAGCTCTGGTTAATCGTGTAAGGCTCTTTGGCGATATGTCCAACACACTCTGTGTGTGTGCCATTACCATGCGGGTTAAGTTTGACGTTAAGAAAGTTAACCGCCCCTCCTTCTTGGGTAGACCCAATAAAGCTTCCAGCAACAACGGGTGCTGTTTCCATCAATGGAGCATAGAAACAATTTACCGTATCTAGGCCTTCCTTCAAAGGTATGGAGATGTCAATAGGTGCAGACAGATTAAACTGATAATGCTGCCCATGAAGTTGAATGGTAGCCAACATAATTAAGATCAATTACGAGAGTCGATGCCCCAGGTTAACTTATTGCGGATCGTTTCCATGAAGCCTCTATCTTGAAGTTGCACCAATTTGATTGGGAAATCATTCTTTCTGACTGCCAATTGGTGTGCTGAAGTGATGGCTTCAAAGCGAGAATCGAGTGTGCAAAGAAAATTTTCAGCTCGTCCTTCAATTTCGAAGGTGATAACCGAATTATCAGCTATTACTACTGGTCGAACATTCAGATTGTGGGGTGCGACGGGGGTAATTACAAAGTTGCCAGAATTCGGAAAGATAATAGGCCCTCCACAACTTAGGGAGTAGCCGGTGGAGCCGGTAGGCGTAGCTATAATTATTCCATCTGCCCAGTACGAATTGAGGTATGCCCCATTGATAAAAGTATGGATAGTAATCATGGAAGAAGTATCGCGCTTAAGCAGTGTGCAGTCATTTAGCGCAAAGCGAATCTCCCCAAAAAGAGGAAGATTAGACTCTAGGTATAACATGCTCCGCTCTTCTACTAAATATATCCCTCTTTTGAGGAGTTGGATGGCATGCTCTATTCGTTTCTTTTCAATGCTGGCCAAAAAACCAAGTCGGCCAAGGTTGATCCCTAAGATAGGAACGCCACTATTACGAACGTGGGTAGATGCAGATAAGATGGTACCATCCCCACCGAGGGTGATAAAAAAATCGAGCTTTTTTACCGAAAAATCCAGATAACTCTCAAATACTCCTACATCCCTTTGGAAATGAACAATACCCTTGAGTTGCTCCAGATAGGGCCCATACACAAAACTATTGATGCCTTCGTGATGAAGCACATCGAATAGATGCTGGATAGTAGGTAGGTCTTTTTCTTTGAAAAGTTTGCTATAGATAACAACCTGCATCAGATGTTCATGTTAAGGTGTAAAAACACACCAGCCTCATTGAGGCCATTAAGGCTATAGTTGATTTGAATAACCTTGTCGTAGTAAAGTACAAAATTGATACCTACTCCACCACTGTATAGCAACTTATTATTTAGAAAGTTTTCTTCTCGTACGTAGGGGCCATTAACGTAGCCTACATCGCCATTCAAGGTTAGGAAAATCTTGAACGGCATGGCCTTGAATGCCTTAATAGGCATCACTCTACCAAAATTAAGTTCGCGCTCGAAGAGTTTGTACCGCAAGGTTGATTTTATGGTACCCATATCTAGCCCATCCACAATATAGTATTCAAATCCACGCATCACGTATCGGCTAAAACCTAGCGCCCGATTATCATTATAGGGCTGGCGAGAACGAATAATGGACAATTTACCTTGAGCTTCAGAAGCCATGCTCCAGCGCGATGATAGCGTGTGATACTTGGCATAAGTGCCCAATAAGGTAAGGCCATCTCTATCAGAAAAAATACCTAAGCCATCTTTTTCAAGCAGAAAATTAATGTAGTATCCGGTCATTGGGTAAGGCCGAATATCTCGCATATCATAGGTGTAGTGGTACTGAAAGCTGAAGAAGCGTTGAAGTGTTTTGCCCCCTAGAAAAAAGTCAGGATTGAGTTGTTCGGCAACCTCGCCCGAGATGCTATTTTGCCGATAGGAAAGGTAAAACTCATGCTGTGCCCGAAGCCCAGGGCGATAAAACAAGCCAGTTATTGAACGAAACCGCTTAAATAAGAAAGCTTCCGTTTCTTCATTCTGAAAGAAAGCTTGCTTGTTATCTAAGGTCATATAATTGACCTCTCGGTTTCGAGCAAAATTTACATCTATTGACAACCCTAAGGTTTGCTTTTTATTGATATAGGGAAGGCTATAAGCGAAGCCATAATTTCGGGTGTACCCATATTTGGCATTCAGCTTTAGCTTATCGCGACGGCCTGTTATATTCAAATGGGTAAACTCTAGGCCAAAATTGATACGATCTAAAGATCTATTTTGCTCTACCCACCAAACGTTAAAATTCCTATCAGCCAACTCGAATATGGGAACAGGAAAAATATACCAAGCTTCTACTACCTCTAATAGAAGATGAACTTTGGAACTCATACCATTCCACTCTAAAAAGGAGAAATGGGCTTTGTTGAAAAGCCCCGTATTCATAACTAGCTGTCGACTTTCCTCAAGTATCTGCTCTAACTGAATGAAAGGAATCGTATCCCCTTTTTGGAACTGTAGTTCCCGTAAGATGATGGGAGCACGTGTTTTATCATTCCCCTTGATTGTTATTTTATCAACAATAATTGACTTAGGCTGCGCACTAAGCACACAGCAAAAGCAGCTAAGAATTGCGATAAATAAGAGTAACCTCCGCTCCATGTCGGTGTAGTCGTTTTTGGAACTAGCAAAAAATATACTGTTTTCTGCCTATTATGCCCAATTTTAAACCAAATTTAATAAAATGCAAACGATGAAGTGTAGGCTAGTTGCTACTTTGACTAAATATTTAGATAGGCCATGAGCGCATCGTAGCGATCTTTCAGTGACTCAAAGTATTCAATTTCATTGAAAGATGCCTTGATGATATAATCAAAGCGTTGGAGCGAAGCAATGATTGGCTGAATATTCTGACGGCTTAATTTGATAGTCAGCTCAATTTGAGTAGAATCAGGTGTAGATGTAACGAAGGAATTGAGGATGGTGGTATTTTCTGCTTCTATTATTCTTGCAATTTCACTCAGTGCATAGTCCCGTTTTCCAATTTCTAAGACGATGATACTTCCTGGCTCTGCAAAGGAAGCGGTGCTGGCGAAGTAGCGTAATAAATCTTCTTGACTTACTAAACCGACATATTTATTCTCATTATCTACTACAGGAATAACGGTCAAGTTGTGCTGAGTAAGCAAACGCATTAGCTCATAAATGTGATCGTTGATGCGAGCGTAAGGATGGGTTAAGGAAAGGCTGTAAGAACCTACTGGTTCATTAACATCAAACTCAAGAATATCTTCTTCAGAAATGAGACCAAGCAATTCTTCGTTGTTGACAATAGGAAGGTGCTTTACATGGAAGTCATCCATTATGCTGAGTGCCTCCTCTCCGGTATCAGAAGTCCGAAGTGGTACGATCGTATAAGATATGAGACTTTCAGCAACCATTACTTTGTAGAGGTATCTCGATTAATCTGGCAATAAGAAGACAGTTACCAGGAGAATAAGTTTCAATCACTTTTACCTAATCTAGCAATTTTTTCTTTTGGATATCAAATTCTTCATTAGTTAATAACCCTTTCTCTCTCAGTTCTCCTAATTTCTTTAGTTGGGCCAACAAATCTGCTGAAGCAGCATCGTTGGCGGGCTTTGAGTCCAGAAGTGTTTGCTTTGGTGCTTCCAATTTAGGGATTAAACGGAAACCATTTTGTTCAAAATCGTCAAAATTGGGTTGAATTCTTAAAAAGGCAAGCGCATCGTGGTCTTTAATTCGCTTTAGATCATTAAATCCATTGGCCACTGCTTTATCCAAATGAAAAAATGCCTTTTCGGCTTCTTCATTCAGCGAGTAAGCACATGCCAAATTGAAGTGCACGGCAATATCTTCTGGGTCTACTTCGAGTGCTCTTTTAAAGTCTTCAATAGCACCATCATAGTCGTAATCTTTATATCGTTGGATACCGCTTTGCTTGTAGGGATTTGACTTGGGGGCTTTCCGCTTAGCGCTACTCGATCTTCGCGTAGTTTTACGTTCGCGCTCGTTGCGCTGGCGATCTCGCTGTTCGTATCGTTCTCTATTGCGATAAGTTTTACGCTCTGTACCGGTCGAACGCTCACTTTTACCTCTTCTTCTTTCTGCTCTATAGAACTGCTTGTTATACTTAATGTCAAAATGTTCTTTATCCATTGAGAAAAAAACAATTGCATCAATGAGTCCCATTATCCAAATCAATGGAAACCAGCAGAAAATTAGGTAAAAAACGCCTAAACCAGCTTGTCCCAAGTAGAACCGATGTACACCTAATCCACCAAAAAATAGTGCTAAAAGTCCGGCAACATTTTTATCCTTCATCCAGTAGTAAAGCTAAATTTTTTGTAGTAAAAAGGAACAAACTATTGATTTGTTCTTATTGTATCGTTTTTCTTAGACTGCAAATGTAACTTTAACGTATTCGAAAGACTTATTTATTCGACTACTCGGCCTTTTAAAGTGATCGAATGGCTAATAGCACTTCACAGGAGTAATGAAAATCTTACAAGTTAAAATGGTAAAATCATCAGGATAGTTTTGTTCTCCCTTAAATTCATCAATGTGTGCCATTAGTACGTCATTGAAGGCAGATGCTGAGAGGCGATAGTTAGACTGAACAAATTGGTATAGCATCTGCTCACTAAAGTATTCTCCTTGCTCATCCACCAGATCCGTCACTCCATCTGTAAAGGATAGAATCATAGCATCGCTATCGATGTTGAAATAACCAATCTCTACTTCCGGGAGTTCCTGAAATGACCCCAAAATGGTACACCCTTTATCTAACTGATGGTATTGATCATCCATTACAAGTACGGGGGGATTGTGCCCTGCATTGACATATTTAAGTTGGCAGGTCACCATATCGTACTCGGCAATGAAAAAAGTAATGAAACGCTCCCCTCTCGTGATTAAATTCACAGAAGTATTTAAATCGCGAATAAACTCATCCAATTCCGTACGCTTGTTGATGAGGGTATGGAAGTTAGCCTGAAAATTAGCCATCAAGAGTGCTGCTGCAACTCCTTTACCCGATATATCACCTACACAAAAGACGATTTTGCCATCGTCAAATTCGATAAAATCATAATAATCGCCTCCAACCCCTAAATGAGGTTTGTAAATGCTTGCCAATTCATAGCAATCTTTGCGAGGCATCTGCTTCGGGATCAGCGTACGCTGCATCGTACTTGCCAGCTCCATTTCTCGCTTCAGGCGTTCTTGTTCTAGCTGTCGCTTAAATAGCCGCTTGTTCTCTATTGCTACGGCAATGACATTAGTAATGGTAGTAATAAATTGTACCTTACTATACATATCTTCATCTTCAGAAAAACCACCGATAAATACAAAAGCAATAGGATCGTCTTTATGCCGAACCGGGATAACCACGTCAAACTCTCTAATTAGAGGATGATCACTTTCTCCTAGATTATCAAGCTTCTTATACTCTAGTAGTTTAGCCTGAATATCCAAAGCGATGAGCTCCTCAGCGATTCCAATAGAAGTAGCACAAAACCAGTTTTGCTGCTCCTCTTTGATGTAGAGGACCATCTTTTTTACCCCAATCTCCCAACTCAAAAAAGAGTTGTACATTTTGTAGAGGCCTTCAGCCGATACATTATTATTAATCGCTTGGGTAATATTCAGTAGCCGATTGATCTGAAGTTGCTTCAGGTTGAGGGCCCGTTCGAGCGCCTCCATTTTAGTCAGTTCTTGTTTTATTTCCGAGAAATCGGCCATGTTGAATTGTCGTTAATTGGGCTTTTGTTGAACCCTACCTCATAAAGATAAAAAAGGAATAAATACTTTTTTGCCTAAGTTTCTTAAAGTTATGCTAAACTGTTTAAGCGTTTTTAAAATCATACCTTGAGCACTAATGTAGCGCATAACGGAGAATATGGAAAAGATGAATCGCAAAATCGTACTCTTAGAGCCTTTTTTAACAGGAAGCCACCAACAGTGGGCTACCCAGATGCAGCGCTTTAGCAGGCATGATATAGAAATTCTATCGCTTCCGGGTCGGCATTGGAAGTGGCGTATGCATGGTGCAGCCGTCACTTTGGCCAATGCTTTCCAACGACTTTCCCATCGTCCTGACCTTATCATCGCCACTGATATGCTCGACTTAAGTACCTTCTTGGGGCTTACCAAGCAACAGACGAGTACGATTCCAGTCGCCATTTATTTTCATGAAAATCAACTCACTTATCCTTGGTCGCCTACTGATCCAGATACTACGCTTCGGCGTAATAACCAATATAGCTTTATCAACTATACTTCTGCTCTAGCTGCTGATGCAGTACTCTTCAATTCAGCTTTTCATAAGGCCTCTTTTTTATCGGCATTAGAGGCTTTTCTAAGGCGTTTCCCAGATTTTAAAAACCTAGAAACAATTGATCTAATTCGACAAAAAAGCGAGGTGTTACCCTTAGGTTTAAATCTTACTGAGCTACAGCAAACCAATCCAAGTCGTAGTGAGCATCCTGGAACAGTACTTTGGAATCATCGCTGGGAGTACGATAAGAACCCTGATGCATTTTTTGAGGCCTTACAGCAATTGCAAGATGAGCAAATCGATTTTAGACTCATTGTAGTGGGCAAGTCGTACAATAAACAACCCAAGATATTTGAACAAATCCCTCAGCTATTTGAGCGAGAGCTGCTCCATTTTGGGTATGCCAAGAGTAGAGCTGAATACCGTAGGCTACTCTGGCAGGCAGATATACTGCCGGTAACCAGTAAGCAGGATTTTTTTGGAATAAGCGTGGTGGAAGCCATATTCTGTAATTGTTTTCCTATTTTACCTAAGCGGTTGGCTTACGAAGAACACATTCCTGAGCCTCATCAAAGTAAACATTTTTACGATCAAGATGGAGACTTTTATCCTTTCTTGAAGCGTTCTTTAGAGCGCATTGACACGATTAGAAATCAGACGTATCAAACCTATGTCGAACATTATGATTGGTCATCCATGATTGAGCATTATGATCAACTCTGGGAAACCATCATCAATTCCTAAACAGATGAAACGAGCATGATTTTGTTTAATCACAATATCATCCAAGGACATGATTAAAGAAAATACATGCGAGTTCCTGAATGTATTTCAATTTTTTGCAGCTTGACTGCAAGCAAAAAATTTTAAACAGATGAAGCATATTGAGTATCAAGATATCGATTTGGCTTATTCCTCTCAGGGTAGAGGCAAAGCAGTAGTATTTTTGCATGGATTTTGTGCAGATAGCACAGTTTGGGAGGACTACAAACAAGATTTATTAGAAGAAAAATACCGCGTCATTTGTATTGACTTACCAGGTTTTGGAAGATCTGGTGTTATCCAAGATTGTAGTGTTGCACAAATGGCAGATGCAGTAAAAACGGTGTTGGACGAACTCCATGTAGAAGAAGGTATTCTCATAGGACACTCCATGGGCGGCTATGTTGGTTTAGCTTTCGCTGAAAAATATCCCGAGTTTTTGCTGGGGCTAGGTTTATTTCACTCTCATCCTTTTGCGGATAGTGCCGAAAAAATTGAAAATCGGCAAAGTAGCATCAGGTTCATAGAGCGGCAAGGGCATCAACTTTATGTAAAGCAATTGATACCAAAACTCTTTCCTCCCAAGTTTGTACGTGGCAATTCTTTTTTAATCGATAAAATGATCTACAGGGCATCCAAGTATGATGCGCTAGGTATTATTAATGGCTTAAAGGCAATGATGCAACGCCCTGACCGAGCACAGGTGTTAAAAGATGTTGAAGTGCCTGTTCTTTTTATCGTCGGTGCGCTCGACGAAGCTATCCCTCACGACTATAGCATAGAGCAAACGCACTTACCAGAAGTGGCGCACATTCACATTCTAGATAAGGTCGCACACATGGGTATGCTAGAAGCTCAAAAGCAGACGCAGGTAATGATGCGCAAGTTTGTGGAATACTGTTTATCGTAGCTTTTTATTATTGGCGTGGCGGGTGGCATCGCGAATCGATTTTTTCTCCAAGTTTTTTTGGAGTGCCTCTGTCAAATCTACTCCCGTTTGGTTAGCTAGGCATACGAGTACAAAAAGTACATCTGCCATTTCATCGGCCAACTCTTGCGGTGCATTAGCTGCCTGCTCCGGTTTTTTGAACGACTGCTCGCCATAGATGCGCGCCATGAGGCGAGCGACCTCCCCTACTTCTTCCATTAATATGGCCGTATTTGTCAATTCATTATAGTAGCGGATGCCGATCGTATTGATCCAATTATCTACTGCTCGTTGTACTTCCTCTAGGGTCATTTTATTCTTTGTTTTTGGTATCTATCAGTATAGTTACTGGGCCATCATTTAGCAATCGCACTTTCATATCGGCACCAAACTCTCCAGTACCGATCGCTTTTCCAGTCTTTAGTTGTAGTGTTTTCACAAAGGTCTCATATAGTGGGATGGCCATTTCTGGTCGTGCTGCTCGAATGTAAGAAGGGCGGTTCCCCTTTTTGGTACTAGCATGGAGGGTAAACTGGCTCACTACTAGTAGTTCGCCATCCACATCCATGAGCGATTTATTCATCACTCCATTTTCATCGTTGAAAATGCGCAGGTTGGTAATTTTTTTGGTGAGCCATTCGATGTCTGCTTCAGTATCTTCCGCTATAATTCCGATTAATACCAGCAGGCCTTTAGTAATGGCTGATTTGATAGTGCCATCGATGGTGACGCTGGCTTCGCTTACTCGTTGGATGACGGCTTTCATTATTATAGTAGTTTGTTCTTTTGGCTTGGCCCAAAAGAACCAAAAGCCCACCCCGATAATTATCGGGGGTCGATATATTCATACTTCAGGTAAACGTTCAAGTAGTGGTAGAGTTTACGACTTAAAGCATGGCAATGTACAAAGATGATTGGAGCATGTTTGGACTTTACTCTTTCTGCTGCACTTGCCAGATTTTGGCCTTGTCCACTTGCGTGCAAAGGGTTTATTTCAGAGTTTGGATAAAAAACTAATAAAATGATAGACTGGACTGAACCGACTTTTTTGAAAGGGGGAAATGTAAAACTGATTCCATTGGCGAAGGCGCAGCAGGAGGATTTGCTAGCTGCAGCAAGTGATGGGGAACTTTGGAACCTATGGTATACTTCTGTTCCTTCCAAGGAGACTATTGACCGATACATTGCCACGGCTTTACAAGAGCTGGAAGCTAGAAAATCCCTACCCTTTGCTGTGGTGGATACGACTACTAATACCATTGTTGGTAGCACTAGGTATTGCAATATTGACTTGGCCAGCCGGCGGCTAGAGATTGGATATACTTGGTATGCGAAGCGTGTACAGCGAACAGGTATCAATACTAGCTGTAAGTACTTGCTGCTGCAACATGCCTTTGAGCAATATGATGCCATAGCGGTGGAGCTTCGCACCAACTGGTTCAATTACCGGTCGCGGAATGCCATTTTGCGGCTGGGGGCGAAGCAGGATGGGGTATTGAGGAATCATAAAATAGATCATGAGGGGAATTTGAGGGATACGGTGGTGTTTTCGATTATTGCTTCGGAGTGGCCTAGGGTGAAGCGGTCGTTGGCGTTTGAGATGGGGAAGTATGGGGGGTAGGCTTGGGTATTCATTTGTTCTTTTGGCTTGGCCCAAAAGAATGTAAGGAGTAGCTTGGTGCGTGAGGGGCAGTAGGTGTTGTTTGAACGAGGCGCTGTAGTTGAGCTCGGCGCTGCTTGGCCAACTACAGGGGCGAGAGAGTGCCGGATGACCCGACCCCGATGCTGATGGCCATCAGTAGCGGGGGCACGCCCTAAAGGAGGATATTTTGCTCTGCCTTTTATTCGATTTTTTCGTGGAGGTGAGGGCCGTTGTTGCGGACGGAATTGACGGCGGTGGAGACGGGGTAGATATTTAGGATATCATCCGGGGGGATGTGGATGAATTCGAGGAGTTCGGCTGGGGTCTGGTCTTTGAGCCATTGGTGGTACTGGGCTTTTTGGGTGAGGATGAGGGGCATGCGGTTGTGGATGGGTTGCATTTCTTGGTTGGGGTCGGTGGTGAGGATGGAGCAGGTTTCGAGGATGTGCTGTTGCTCGCCGTACCAGCGCTCCCAGATACCGGCCATGACTAGTAGGGAGTCGTCTTTGGGGAGAATACGGAAGGGGAGTTTTTGCTTGCCTTCGCGGCGCCACTCGTAGAAGCTATCGGCAATGACGAGGCAGCGGCGTTTGCGAAAGGGTACGCGGAAAGAAGGCTTGGAGGCGATGGTTTCGCTGCGGGCATTGATCATTCGACCGGAAGGCTTGCCTTCTTTTGACCAGGAGGGGACGAGGCCCCACGTCATTTGCTGCAAAGTGTTTGGTTGCTCATTGGTGATTACGTATACCTTTTGGGTGGGAGCCACATTGTAGTTCGCCTCTAGCTCTTCTTCTATTACGATATCGCCTAGTTGCTTCTTGAGCTTTTCTTTGGAAGTTGAAAAAGAGAAACGTCCGCACATTGGTCAAACAATTTGGTGAATTGAAAATAGTTTTCCACTGGATTACACGCTACTTAACAAATATACTAAAAACAAAAGGGTGTCTTTTCAAACAGAAGTGGACTTTAGCTTATTAACACTTGACTTTTGCCATATCTGTTAGCGTCTGAAAAGCAGTTGGTTGGGAAATAGCTTTTCCACAGGGGTTGTTGAAAGAGGGGTGAAGAATGGGGGGAGTTTTGCACAGTTACTAAGAGGGAGGTAGTGGTCAGTGGTCAGTAGTCAGTAGTCAGTCTTCTTTTTGGTGGAAATCCATGGGGGTTATTGACACAGATTCGTAAAAACCCACAGAGCTGATTGCAAAAAGTTTTCCAGTGGAATATTTTTGTGATTGATGTGTATAAACGCACAAAGTGCTGAGGAATAATGTTTTTTAATGTTAGGAAACTGTTAGTTACTATGGATAGACTCTTAACATATAGTTTACCCAAATTTTACAATGAGTTTTTATCCACAAACTAACAGCACTAATGATGATAAGGGATTTAAAAAAATTTATCAAAAAGATTATTAATAAGACATTAGCTATAGGTAAAGTCGCGCTTAACTAAACAAATCAATTTATTGCAAAAAAGGACAGTAAGCATATGGACGTAGTATTGGAGCAACCGAAGAAAGTAAATGAGCAAAGAGGGTTTTCTTACCCGACTATCGTGAAGCTTTGGCTAATTACGGGATTGGTGATGATTTTTGTACAAGTCGTGGTGGGCGGAATTACACGTTTGACGGGTTCCGGCCTTTCGATTACCAAGTGGGAGATTGTGACGGGGACGCTGCCTCCAATGAATGCGACGCAGTGGGAGGTAGAGTTTGATAAATACAAGGCGACGCCTCAGTATCAGAAGATTAACGAAGGGATGAGTATGGGGGAGTTTAAGTTTATTTACTTCTGGGAATATATCCACCGCTTGTGGGCACGCATGATGGGCTTTGTATTTGCCATCCCGCTGGCTATATTCTGGTGGCGTGGGATGGTCGATAAGCCGCTTTTGAGGCGCCTAGGCGTTGTTTTCTTGCTGGCAGGCCTAGTGGCTTCGTTTGGCTGGATAATGGTCGCTAGCGGGCTAATAGACCGTCCTTGGGTAAATGCCTACAAGCTTACGATGCACTTATCCTTAGCGTTGATTCTCTTCAGTTACTTGTTTTGGACGACGCTAAAAGTGATCATTCCTGACCCAAAAGTTTTCCACAGACCCATGTTGAAATCGTGGGCATATGGGATTACAGGGGTGTTAGCTTTGCAAATTATATTGGGTGGCATTATGTCGGGTATGAAAGCAGGATTGATCTATCCCACCTGGCCTGATATGAATGGCGAAGCGATTCCGGCCTTGCTTTTTAACGCCTCAAATTGGACTGTGGAAAACTTTGTGAATTACGATGCTACGCCATTTATGGCAGCTTTGGTTCAGACCTTACATCGCTCTACTGCTTACTTATTGACTGCCATGGTGTTATGGTTCTTTTTTAAATACATCCGCACCACTACGACCCCGCTATTCAAAGGTAGTTTATATGTGTTGGTAAGTGTGTTAGTAATTCAGGTGAGCTTGGGTATATTAACCTTAGTCAACTCAATAGGAACCATCCCTGTAGGGCTAGGCGTAATGCACCAAGCAGTGGCCTTAATTCTACTGGCTGCGATGTTATTGGTTGATTATCAGGTATCCAGGAAGGCGTTATAAACAGATGTTGATAAGTGTGTGGAAAAGTTTGTTTACCGCACCAATAATACATCCCCACTCAACAGTTCACTCCCTGTACTTTTCTGAATGGTGATCATGTACACATACACGCCCACCCCAAGGGCTTGCCCATTGAAGATACCATCCCAGGCGGCATCTGGCTGGTCGCTATTAAAAACGAGTGCCCCCCATCGATCAAAAACTTTCATATTGGTGAGTACCACTTCTTCATCTGATGGGAAGACTTCAAAGCGATCATTGAAGCCGTCATCATTAGGCGAAAAAGCATTGGGGATGAATACTTTTTCTTGAGGGCGGGTGATAATATTTACGGTATAAATGCCTGAACAGCCGCTTGCTGGATCGGTGATATTGACGGTATATTGCTGATCATCTTCTGTGATAAGCAATGGAGTAGCACAATCTGTACAAGACAAATCTGAAGCCGGGAACCACTCATAGACTAATGGAACATCTGGTAAATCCATAAGCTCGATGGTTGTTGGTCGGCCTTTGAAGACAGTTATGCTGGTGTCACCGCTTAGTTCGACAGGAGTGAGGTTTTGAATTTGTAAAACGGTATCCACAATTAAACAATTATTGGAGGTGAAAACAGAAATGGGATAAGCTCCTTGTGAGAGGCCAGTCAAGTCGGATGGTGCGATAGGCTGGTTATTTAGTAGCAATTCAATGTTTGCTGTAGTGGATAGCTCTATCAATATAGCACCCTCTCCATTTTCGCAGCGTTCATCTTCTGTAACAACATTGATGGTAGGCAAAGGCGGGCTTATTATGGCATAATCTTCTGTGAAGGTACAACCCCCTGCATCATCTACACGTAGCGTATATGTACCATTGGCGAGCATAGAAGCAGTAGGTTCCGTACTTACTAAAGCGCCATCTTCAGCTGTCCACTGGATGGAAAATGGGGGGGTGCCGGTAATGTCCGTAACAGCGAGGGAGCCCAATTCGTCTCCCGGGCAAATATTATTGATCATATCAACGGGCCCTACTGTAAACGGGGCGGTTGTACGGACACTAAAATCT
>JBCCRH010000012.1:0-31846 GCA_039208045.1 Bacteroidota bacterium | reverse complement strand
GAATTCTACACCAATAATTGGATTTTACATACCAAAGTAGGACTTGCCATCCTGCTTGGCATCTTCTCCATTCCACCAACTGTATTTTTTATGAAGCAACGTAAAGGCCCAGAAGACGAACAGGTAGAAACGCCAAAGATGGTCACACTCATGCTGCGCCTAGAGCTAGCACTTCTGTTCATTATACCCCTTTTAGCTAGCCTCATGGCAAAGGGCATCGGCTATTTTGGCGCTTAAATACAACTTAATCCCCTGCTACTAAAACCGTCATTCGCCAGCCCTCCCCCGCTTTTTGCTCAAAAATAGCCCGATAATCCAGTGGACTAGCCACAAACTTTCCAAAGACAAAGCCCTCCTTGCCGTTAAGCAAAGCCACTTTCACCCAAGGGTGCGTTTCCCCACCAATCGTCAACTCTTCCGCCGTTCGCTCCACTATTTTCACTATTTCATAGCTCACCGACTGCACCACCCCAGCATTCAAATCAGGCCGTTCGCGGATGCGTACTCCCGAGCCAGTAATGGCACCATGCGTAAAACTGTCGTATTGATCCGGAAAAGTAGCAAAGGTGTAAGGCATAGTAAAGCGGCGGCCATTATCACTAAACACACCCCCTTGCTCCAACAAATCCCCCAGCACTCCCCACAGCAGCGATTGCTGCGTCTTTGCCGGCGTATCCAAGCCCCAAAGCTGAATAAACCCCTCCAAGCCTGACTCTGCTCCAAAGCTACACTTGATATCTTCATCTACCCACTTCAGCAATTCAAAAATATCTTTCCGCGCCACAGCATCCTTCAAGTCCTCCCGAAGCAAAAAGAACATCGTGTCCAACGGCGCTTCGTCCACCGGATTCAACTTACCCACTTCCAAAACTTGCGCAGTCGGAAATGGATTCTCCAATTTGCTCATCCGCGCAGCGTACACTGCCCGAATAGAATCAATAGCCACTTTATCAACTGTAACGATTTCAGTACGCTGCTCCAGCTCCTTACTTTCCGTAGTACAAGCCCAACAAATCACAACTAAACATAAAAACGCAAAATATTTCATTTCTCTTTATTAATTGTCTCCAAAGCAGCCTCAATCAAAGCATCATCCGCTAAATTAGGCATCGTAATATTCAAGTCTTTATTACTTTCCATCGCCCGCTTGGCCGTAGCAATAGCGTGCGGATTACGTGCCCAGCTCCGCCGAGCAATGCCATTATTCACATCCCAAAACAACATCGATTGTAAGCGTGTAGACGCCTCCGGAGTTCCATCAATCAGCATCCCAAACCCACCGTTGATCACTTCTCCCCAGCCTACCCCACCTCCATTGTGCAGCGATACCCAAGTCGCCCCACGGAAGGCATCGCCAATGACATTGTGCACCGCCATATCCGCCGTGAATTTGGAGCCATCATAAATATTAGACGTTTCCCGAAAGGGAGAGTCTGTACCCGACACATCGTGGTGATCGCGCCCTAGTACAATAGCTCCTTTCAGCTCTCCCGCTGCAATCGCCTCATTAAAAGCTTGCGCAATGCGTATACGGCCCTCTGCATCCGCGTACAGGATGCGCGACTTAGAACCTACTATTGGAATATTGGCATCAGCCGCTTCAATCCACGTCAGGTTATCTTGCAATTGGGTTTGAATAGCAGCTGTTGCTTCACGCTGCATTTCTCTGATCACACTTGCAGCAATAGCATCTGTAGTATCCAAATCCGACTTCTCCCCAGAGGTGCATACCCACCGAAATGGCCCAAAGCCGTAGTCAAAGCACATAGGGCCCATAATATCCTCCACATAAGAAGGGTACTGAAACAATCCTTTGGATTGGTCTTTCCAAATGTCAGCCCCTGCCTCGCCTGCTTCCTTCAGAAAGGCATTTCCATAATCCCAAAAATACATCCCCCGCGCCGCCAAGGTATTAATAGCGGCTACATGCCGACACAGCGTAGCGCGCACCTCCGCCATAAATTTCTCTTTATCCTCCAATAACAAGCGCTTCCCTTCTTCGAAAGTATACCCTTGCGGGCAGTAACCCATATCATCAATATTGTGCAAGGATGTTTGATCAGAGCCCAGTTCCACTTGTATCTGCTCCTCTGCCAACTTCTCCCACAAATCCACGATATTCCCCTGATAAACCAGCGCCGCAGCCGTCTCCGTTCGTCGACAGCTTTCTATTCGAATAATCAAATCATTCAAGTCCGTATACACATCAGCTGCTTTGATATAGCCGTCTGCCAGTCGCTGCTGCACGGCATCGGGATCAATTTCACCAATCACCCCAATAGCCCCGGTAATAAGTGCAGCTAGCGCTTGCGCGCCCGACATCCCGCCCAAGCCCGAGGTCACAAATACTTTACCTGCTAGATTCGCTTCTCCTAAGCCCATCTTCCGGCCAGCGTTAAGCAATGTAATCGTTGTACCATGCACAATACCTTGTGGCCCAATGTACATAAACGATCCTGCTGTCATCTGCCCATAAGACGTTACGCCTAGCGCATTATATTTATTCCAATCTTCTTTTTTGGAGTAATTCGGTATCATCATTCCATTCGTGACGACTACCCGTGGTGCATTTTCATGGGATGGAAATAGTCCTAGAGGATGGCCTGAGTATAAGACCAAAGTCTGCTGATCCGTCATCTGGGCCAGGTATTTCATGGTCAAGAGGTACTGCGCCCAATTTTGAAAGACAGCGCCATTCCCTCCATAAGTAATTAGCTCGTGCGGGTGCTTGGCTACTTTATAATCCAAGTTATTTTGAATCATCAACATGATTGCTGCTGCTTGCTTGGATTGGTGTGGGTATTCTTCAATAGGTCGAGCATACATGGTGTAAGTCGGCCGAAAGCGATACATATAAATTCGGCCAAATCGCTCTAGCTCATCTGCAAACTCAGGAGCTAGTATGTGGTGGTGCTCGGGGGCAAAATATCGTAGCGCATTGCGTAGTGCAAGCTTCCGGTCGTCGGCAGTGAGCGTATGTTTGATATTGCGTACGGGAGCATGACTGATCTGTGGGTCAATAGGCTGTGGAGCAGGTAGTGCGCTGGGAATGCCTTGTAGGATCGCTTGTTGGAATTCTGTTTGCATCATTTTTATTGCTGGTTGGCTTATATTCCTACAATATTAAAGCGGAAAAAGGCTTTCGCCAAATTTTCCACCAAAACCCTTATTTTTGCTTCGCAACTTATAATAGCAACAGCCAATGCCAAAATTTAAAATTACCCTAAAGACGAGATTGTTCCTCTACCATAAAGGGCGCATTCTACTTTTGCGCCAAACCAAGCCCAATGGAGGTAATTATACAATGGTGGGTGGGACAATAGAGAAGCAGGAGTTAGCCAAAGAAACGCTCATTCGGGAGAGCTTTGAGGAGGCAGGTATCATTCTAAAACCCAATCATCTACAGCTCGTTCATGTGCTGCAAAAACTACGCAAAAACGAACAACGCATTACACTGTATTTTAAAGCCAAAGCCTGGAAAGGTCAGGTTTTTCCAAGAGAAAGTGAGAAATTTAGTGGTGCAGAATGGTTCTACCTGAATCAATTACCCAGCAACCTTACTGCTACCGTCAAGCACGTTCTCCATGCCTACCGCAGCGGCCATTTCTACTCCCACCAAAAACAAAGCTAAAAATCAATCCAATCAAATACCATTTTCTTCGATCTCCATAATAGCCTCCACATGCGCATCAGCAATCAGCTGTCGAACTTCATCTTTCATTAAATCCAGCGCTTGTCGCTTATTATTGTAAAAGCCATTTTCCGTAAGGACTGAAGGCATCTGAGTCGCACTCAGTACATAAAATTGCCTGCTCGCCCTGGACTTGAGTCCACGGCTTTTCCAGCCCGTTTTTTCCACTAAGATACGTTGGAAAACCGCAGCTATCTTTTTGCCTTTGCTGGAATTATGAAAGTGCCAAGTCTCAATACCTCTGATGTGATCCGGCACCCACTCATCGGAGTCGGCAGGGCCAGCATTGGCGTGTATGGATACATATAGCTTGGGGAGGTCCGACTTTTTACGATTAGCCCGAGCAACTCGTTCAGCCAAGAATTTGCCTACTTCCATCTCAGGCACTACATTGTAGTACTGCACCCCTCTTGCCTCCAATTGAATAATAATCCGCCGCACAATATCTCGGTTAAATTCATACTCAAAAAATTGAGTCGTACCATCATCAAAAATAGGAGAACGCTTACCTGCTTGCAAACTGCCATGACCATTATCCAGACACCACAAAAAGCGTGCTTCATGTTGGATCGTTTCTGGTGTTTGGGGAGCTTCTTCCTCTTCTACCTCCACTGTCGGCTCTAGCACCTCCGCTGGCACTTCTACTTCTTCTACATTTTCATCAAAGTCCTTATCGGGTAAGTCTGGATCAATAAGGATAGGCGGCGTTTCTGGGGAGACCAATACATCGTCTGCCTTCACTTCCGACGCATCTTCTGGCTCTATTGGCTGAATAACTATCGGATCGGGCTTAGAGGTCGTGGTAGTAGTAGGTGTTGTTGTCGTGGTGGTTGTAGTAGTGGTAGGCACCGTAGGCTCCTCTTTCTTTTTTCCGCCGCCGCCGAAAAGAGAACGAAAAAGCTGTGCAATAGCTTCAAAAAATTGCTTCAACATGGAGATAATGGTTTAGGTATGGATATTTTATAGCATAACTGCGCCTTAAGATAAGGTTTTTTCTCAATTAGCACGGCCCGCGTTCAGCGGATTTGCGATCCGCGATGGCAATACAGGCCGAGACACCTGTAGTCGAGCGAAGCCGAGCATGTAGTCGAGCGAAGCCGAGACTAGATGTTCGTCACCACCTTCAATATCCGTCCCCAATTAATCCCTTTCGCCATCGCTCCCTCTCGGGTAGAGAACCAAATAATGAGCGGCTTACCTACCACATGATCTTCTGGTACAAAGCCCCAAACTCTTGCATCTTCAGAGTTATGGCGATTATCCCCCATCATCCAGTAGTAATTGCTCTGGAAGGTATATTCGGTGGCTTCTTGCCCATTGATGTACACTTTGCCGCCGCTTACCTTCAGGTCGTTGCCTTCAAAGACAGAGATAATGCGTCGGTAGAGTGCAATATTAGAAGGCGATACCTTTACAGTAGCGCCTTTCTTGGGAATGTAGATCGGCCCAAAGTTATCCTGATTCCACCCTTTGAAATTGGTAGGGTCGTGTGGAAAATAGCGCAGTGGGGTTCCCAGATACCGCCGTACAATCAAATTAGAGTCCCGACGTACCTTATTGAACTGATCATCGGTGAGTGAAAACACGAAGTTTTGCTGGGGGTCGTTTCCTCTAAAGTTGGCATCATCGATACCATACGCAGATAGGCTATTAGGATCATAGCCTGGCGGAATACGCAAGGTATACTCACTAGTAGGCGCTGCTTCAATACCGCTACCCATTCCTTTAAGTTGATCTACCTGCTCTTGATTCAGAATCAATAGCCGTGAATTAGTATTGGGATCTAAGCGTAGCTGATCTTCCGTGGAAATGCCCCATTCTGCAAAAGAGCGATCATTGATCGGCCCCGTGGAGGAGGTAACGTGGTGGATAAACTGGATATACTCAGGATTTTGCCCAGGCTCTCCATTGATATATACCTGTCGGTTAATAATCTGAAGGGAATCTCCAGGAATGGCCACACAACGCTTAATATAATGATCCTGCTTATCCATCGGGCGAGTCACCAGCTTTTTCTTCCCCGTTTTAATTTGGGCAGCCATAGTGGGCGGTATCTGCCCTCGTTTATAATCGTAAACGCTCCATGTACGGGTTGGAAAAACGTATACACTATCTCCTTCAGGATAATTAAATACGACTGGATCATTGTTATCAATAGACTCTAGTGCTGGAAGTCGATAATAAGGCAGTTTGGGCTTTTCCAAGTAGGATTCTCCATCTATTACAGGCAAGCGATTGTGCAACAAAGGTACCATAGCAATAGTCTGTGGAGTGCGTATGCCATACGCTGCTTTGCTCACAAAAAGGAAATCACCCGTGAGTAGTGAGCCTTCCATGGAAGAGGTAGGAATAACGTAAGCCTCAATCAGAAACATACGAATGAAAGCAGCAGCAAATACTGCAAAAACAACAGCCTCTACCCACTCGCGCGCACCAGACTTGCGATAGGGATTTTGATCTTCTAGCTTTTTGAGCTGACGCGCACTGCCTGCTGCTTTGGCTTCTTCTAGCTTTGCTGCGTAGGCTTTTTCTTTGTCAAGCGTGGGGCCGTCATATTTTTCATCTTTCGATAAACCCAAGTATAGAAATACAAGCGGTGCGGCTACCACGGCTACAAAGCTGTGCCAAAACAAATAATGCCGGAAGGAGCGTACCATATCAATACACATCCCAGCATAGATAAAAATATTGACAATAGGGATCAAAAGCAATGCAGCATACCAAGGCTGTCGACCAATCAGTTTACACCACACCATGAAGTTTAGCCCAGGCACAAGCCCTTGCCAGGCCGCTTCCCCTGCTTTTCCAAATATAAAGTACAGCCCTACACTAAGGACCAAATAGGAGACGATTACAAAGAGCAAAACACCCATTCGACATTGATTTCGTTAAGGCTGCAAAGATACGCACGAAATCAGGCTTTGCAAATCTTGCTTCTACCAATTGTATAGGCATACAGACAAACAGGGGGTATCCTACCAAGAACCCCCAGCGCCACCACCTCCAGACATACCGCCACCAAAGCCACCGAAGCCCCCACCGCTAAAGCCGCCACCGCCATCAAAACCACCACCGCCGCCACTTCCGCCACCACCCCAGTCGCCACCAGGCAAGAATATCCAACCGCCACCGCCTCTTCTACGCCGACGGCCATAATCATCATAACGACCACCACGGTAGTAACCCCCATCGTCATCATCATCACCATTGCCTCTAGTAGCGAAGTGAAGAATCAAAATAATGATAAATAGAATCAAAAAGATAGGAGGGCCACCCTCTGCATCAGGCTGCTGCCGAGGCTGGTCTATATCAGGATAATCACCCCGCCCTAGCTCCATAATGGCGTCCGTAGCACGATCCAAACCTCCGTAAAAGTTGCCATTACGAAATTCAGGTATAATTACATTATCAATGATACGCCTGGCCATTGCATCGGGCAGGAAGCCCTCGGTGCCATAGCCCGTTACAATACGTACTTTTCGCTCTTCTTTGGCAACGTAGAGCAATATTCCATTGTCCTCTTCCGCTGTACCAGGCCGCCACTTGTCTTTAATGGCAAATGCTCGTTGAAAATCATCCTCCCCTGCTAGCGTATTTTCAGTTACCAATACGATTTGGACAGAAGTAGAGCGCGCGTACTCGCTGAGCTTTCGCCCCAGCTGCACCACCTCTTGCCGATTGAGCAAGCCTGCATAATCGTTGACTAAGTAATTTGTGGGTTTGGGAACCGGTTGTTGCCCTGTGACCATCGTTGTGAAGGCCATCAAAAAACAACCGACTACCATCCAAATCTGGTATCTTCTAAGCATTGATTGTGTTGTATTAACCATATGAAATTTCATCGGGCAGCTCGTTCTCATCGTCTTCCTGAATAGGGAAAAACTCCCTCAACTTCATCCCGATTTGGTGCAGCGCCAGTGCGATGCCTTCTGCGAACTGCTCGTTGCGAAAGTGCTGCTGCATCAAATCGCGCTCGGCTTCCCAGAAATTTTCAGGTACCACCTCATTAATCCCCTTATCCCCAACGATAGCAAATTCTTTGCGCGAAGGCGCTATGAAAATCAGTACGCCATTGCGCTGTGCGGTTTCATTCATCTTGAGCTTCAGGAATGCTCGTTGTGCTTCCTCCAAAATATTGCCCTTACACTTATCCTCTAGGTGTACCCGAATTTCACCAGAAGTGCGCTCCTCAGCAGCGCGAATCGCACCAATGATGCGATTCTCATCTTCTATTTTAAAAAATTTTAGCATGTCGACTAGTCAAAGTTAACTTCAGGAGCATTCTCTGATCCCTCTTGTGCTTGGAACTGTGCTTTTTCAGCAAAGCCAAACATCGTAGCAAAGAAATTACCTGGAAAACGGCGCACCTTCTTATTGTAAGCAGTAGCTACATCGTTGAAGCGGTCTCGCTCCACCTTGATGCGATTCTCCGTGCTTTCCAGCTGTGTTTGTAGTTCTCTAAAATTGGCACTTGCTTTAAGCTCTGGATAATTTTCGGAAACGAACAACAAACGACCTAAAGACTGGGATAGACCCGACTGTGCATTCTGGAAGTTTTGTAGCTGTTCGGGCGTAATATTGGAAGGATCGATATTTACGCTGGTTGCCTTGGCCCGAGCATTGACGACCTCCGTTAGTGTCTTTTGCTCAAAATCGGCAACTCCTTTCACGGTATTTACCAAGTTAGGAATCAAGTCTGCACGGCGTTGGTAGGCGCTTTCTACCTTCGACCAAGCATTCTCCACATTTTCCTCTGCATCAACGAAACCATTGTAGGAGCTACATCCCCCAGCAAAAAGAATGAGGCCAAGGCCTGCAACAACTAATGCAATTACTAGTGATCTCATGAATTATCTGTTTTTTGTTTTGTTGTAAATAATGATTTTTTCGCTACGCGATGACCATCTTTTTCGGTCAATCGTATTGTTTTGACGACTATTCTTCCAAAAGTCATTTTTGAAAGGATTGCCTGAATAAAGCTAATAATAAGTCGGCAGCTTTAAAAGGAGAATGCTGGCCTAATTCCACGGCCTGCTCCAGCGATTGGAGCTTAGCGCGAATAGCGGGTTGCTCATAAAATAGCGCCTGAAGCTGAGCACTGATGGTTTCTTGAAACCAATACTTAGCCTGCTGTCGCCGATTGTTATCAAAAAAACCACTGTCCTTGGTCGCTTGCACATAGTCTTGCGTTAAGGCCCAAATTTTATCCAGGCCCAAGCCCGATAGCGCCGAGCATACCACCACCTGTGGCACCCACTGGCTCGCTTTTGGCGGAAACAGGTGCAGGGCGTTGCGATAGGCCTGCTTTGATTGTTTGGCTAAAGCCAAAGCTGCTCCATCGGCTTTATTGACAGCCACGAGGTCGGCCATTTCTACAATACCCCGCTTGATGCCTTGCAGTTCGTCTCCACCACCAGGCAGTAGTAAAAGAAGAAAAAAATCTACCATCGAATGTACTGCAATTTCAGATTGCCCTACTCCCACCGTTTCCACCAAAATACAGTCGTAACCAGCAGCTTCACAGAGTAGAATCGTTTCACGCGTACTGCGCGCTACCCCACCTAAAGACGTCCCCGCCGGTGAAGGACGTATAAAAGCTTGAGGATGCGTCGATAGCTTAGCCATTCTAGTTTTATCGCCAAGAATGCTTCCCTTAGTCACTTGACTGGTGGGATCAACGGCCAAAACAGCCACTTTTTCACCTTGCTCAATAATGGATAATCCAAAAGACTCAATAAAAGTACTCTTACCCACGCCGGGCGTACCAGTTATACCCAAGCGAATCGCATTTCCGCTCGACGGCAAACATTGCTCTATAATTTCGGTAGCTAAAGCTTGATGCTGCGGGTTGGTACTCTCAATCAGCGTGATGGCTTGGCTCAGTAGCATCCGGTCGCCTCGAAGAATTCCTTTCACATACGCCTCCGCCGTTTTTGGTTTTCGCTTGCGCTGAAAACGAGCCAACTTTGGGTTGAGCTTGTTAGGCTGTGCAACGCCTTGGCGCACCTTTGGGGTAGTATGGTCTTTGGATTCTTCCATTTTTGCCCAAAAGGGGCGTTTTAGGTTTTATTAAGAGATGTTAAAGTTATTGGCAGTGTAAAAAAATCATTTTAACACTTTTCAAAACCAACTGATTATCAATATTTTGAATTCACTGACCCGCCTTAACACTTGACTTCTTTCATCGCCTATTCCGTTAAACTCTCCTAATTCTTAAGATATGCTTGTGTGCTCTTCCGAAGGCTATTGTCTAGTCCATTTTTTTACTGCTTCTTTGTGCTAAAGGAACCAAAGACCTAGAAAACAATCTACATTTTTTTTGCGCGCGTACTCTCTGATTTTTCACGTTACTTTTTTATTAAAGCTATGAAGGCATGCTCCCCCGAGGGTAGTGAGTGACTATAATTTACGCTACGCACTTACACTTAGCTACCCCGGGAGAGTAGTTTTTTTACGCTCCTTTAAAAATAGGCTTGCGCTTTTCGATAAAAGCCTGCACCCCTTCCTGAAAATCTTCCGTCATACTCGCTTCCGACTGTAACTGATCTTCCATCGCCAATTGCTTTTCCAAATCGTCATTTTCAATCGAATAATTGAGTGCACGCTTGGTCATCGCCAAAGCTCTAGTCGGCATTTGCGAAAGCTTCACGGCGATAGCCATCGCTTCTTTTTCAAACACCTTGTCTTCAAATACCTTGTACAGCATACCCATCTCCAGCGCCTCATCAGCGATTACTTTATCCCCCAGCATCATCAGGGCCGAGGCCCGTTGCAGCCCAATTAAACGCGGCAAATGGAAAGTGCCGCCACTATCGGGAATCAAGCCGATCTTGCTAAAAGCCTGGATAAAACTAGCCGATTTTGCCGCGACTACCACATCACAAGCCAGCGCCAAGTTCGCCCCAGCCCCCGCCGCAACGCCATTGACGGCAGCTACCACCGGCAGTGCAAGTTCGCGAATGCGCACCACAATGGGGTTGTAGTGATCAATCAAAATATTGGACAAGGAAAGGCCATTATCTTCGATCACTTCGTTGAGATCCTGGCCTGCACAAAAGGCTTTACCCATTCCCGTTACTAGTACTGCCCTGATTTCAGGATCGGCCCCACAGTCATCCAGTATTTGCTGGAACCCTAGGGCCATCTCACGGTTCACACTATTGTAGGTCTTTGGGCGGTTGAGCGTAATTTTTCCTACATTTCCTATTTTTTCAAACAAAATACTGTCTTCCATAATTAGTGGCATTTAAAGTAATCAAATGGTTCTAGGCAGTCTTTACAGCTGTAAAATGCTTTGCAGGCGGTCGAGCCAAATTGACTCACCATCTTAGTATTGCGCGATCCGCAACGCGGACATTCCACCTTTTTATCCTCTTGAAATAGCGCTCCTTTATCCACCGAGCCCGGCTCTGGTGGAGCAATCCCGTAGGCTTTAAGCTTCCGCTTTCCTTCTTCGGTCATCCAGTCTGTTGTCCATGCTGGATGAAGTATCGTAGTTACTTTGACTTTGTCAAAGCCCTGTTCTTGAAGCGCCGCCCGAATGTTGATTGCTATAGTATTCATGGCAGGGCAACCAGAGTAGGTTGGTGTAATAACTACTTCTACCGTATCATCTTCATGTAACACAACATCGCGAACAACCCCTAAGTCGTTGATAGTTAGCACAGGAATTTCAGGATCGCAGACCCCTTCCAGTATATGCCAGATCGTGGTGGTGGTAATGGTCATAATGGTTAACGCTATTCCGATTTTGTCATATCTAGATTACGAACCAAGCGCAGAAAAGACCTAGAAAAGTTGAGCATATTGTCAAACTCTAACGACCCTAGCGCAGGGTCTAAACGAGGGAATCGTTGGCTATTTTTTTCAGCAATCTGATCAATGGCCCGACGTATCGCTCGCTTATTCAAAGCTTTTGTCTCTTCGTTGTAGTAATCCAACTGAAACCCAAGGTCTTTAAAGTAGGCTGATTCCGTTATCTGAAAATATAAATGAAATAACTCGCGATCTGGTTTGGGAATAGCGTAATTAAACATGCAATAGCCAACAATATAACTCGGAATGGCTTGTGCAATACAAGGATAGCCATTCTCCTGATACCAATCCATATTGGGTAAGTCGGAGTCAATAAAGCCTACTACCCGGTCGTGATTCACGGGTATGGTGATGCCGAAGGTACACTTAGTCAAGTACATCTCATTGAAGAAGGAGACCTTATCACGCTCCGCCATCTGCTTCAACTCTTTGCAGAGCATCTGGTTTTTTTCTACCACACTCCGCCCATCATTATCGTAGTACTTTCGGTGAATACGCTCCAAAGTTTCCATCGTCAAGCCCTCTGGCTTTACCAAGTAGTCGAGCTTAAAAATGAGGTGCAGCAAAAGATATGCAATACCTCCAGGGTACTGGTCTTTGTTGAGCTCGCCTTCCTCTATTTCGCGCAGCACTTTCTGGATTTGCGTTACAATAAACTGGTACTTCGCCTCTTTCTCCTCCGTTTTTAGCTGCTCCAAGTGGCCAATATCAGCTGGCTCCAGCGATTTGAATTCTTCCAGAAGCAAATCGTCCTGCTTATCGGCCCGCGTGGCTACTTCTTTGAGTGCATAGTACAATTTGTAAGGCGAGCCATCTAGCGAATACGTATCAAAAACAATGCTAATCGTATTGTCCTCATCCATCGAAAAGCGGCTATATTTTAGCTCAAAGTTCTGCTCCAACATGCGGCGCATAAAGCCGACTCGCAAGCTCGACGTCTTCACTACTTTCGCCTCTGCCCGTAGCTGATGCTCATTGGCAAACCCCACAATCTTATTCGACCCCTGAAACAACTCAAAGCGAATACCACCATTATCACTCCAACAGCGTACATTATCCTCATGCTCATCTCGCAGGTAGCGGAAAAACTGTTTGTAGCACTCCAAATACTGCTCTTCTTCAAACTTTTCTAGGGCAATATCCCAAGATTTATAGTTCGATGCTTCTTTGTAAGAATCACTATACCTTCCAAACCGGATGTCCGGTTGTGGTAGCGCTGCCGTACTTTTTCCAAAAAGAAAATCGAAGATGCTCATTGGAGCGAAAAATACTACTTTTGATTGACAAATAGTCAGCTCATGAACGAATTTCGTACCGTACTTGCTGCACAGTCTGCAAACTTCCAAATTTCGCATCACGACCAAGTACTTTCCTTAGGGTCTTGCTTTGCGCAAAATATTGCTTTACGCTTGTCAGCGCTAAAATTTCCTACCCTACTCAATCCCTTTGGCATCCTATATAATCCCATCTCTATAGCACAGGCCTTAGCGCACTTGCTTTCGCAAAATACCTTCTCCGAAGTGGCCCTTTTTGAGCACCAAGGCCTTTGGCATAGCTTCCAGCACCACAGCGATTTCTCCGCCCCCGCCAAAACCGAAGCACTCCAAAGAATAAACCAACACTTAACCCAAGGCCAGCAATTCCTAAGCAACTCCAACCGCTTGCTCCTCACCCTCGGCACCGCCCACGTATTCGTCCACAAAGCCACCAACCAGATCGTCGCCAATTGCCACAAACTCCCCAACACCGACTTCGACCGCCAGCGCCTTAGCATTTCCGACATCACCCAAGCCCTCCTTCCCCTTTTCCAACAACTAAAAGCCCAACAGCCTGCGCTAGAAATCATCCTCACCGTCAGCCCTGTCCGCCACCTCCGCGACGGCCTGCTCGAAAACCAAAAAAGCAAAGCCACCCTCCTCCTCGCCATCGAGTCCATCTGCCAAGCACTCCCCTACACCCACTACTTCCCCGCCTACGAGCTCCTCCTCGACGACCTCCGCGACTACCGCTTCTATGCCGACGACCTCCTGCACCCCTCCACCAAAGCCATCGCCTACATCTGGCACCACTTCCAAGCCACCTACTTCAGCCCCACCACCCAGCAGCTCTGCCACCAAATTGAAAAGCTCGTCAAAGCCAGCCAGCACCGCCCCCTACACCCCACTTCCCTTCCCCACCAAGCCTTCCTGCACCAGCAACTCCAAAAACTTGCCCATCTCACCACCCAATACCCGACACTTTCCTTCGAAAAAGAACGAAAGTTATTTGAAGAACAACTCCTTTAACGTATTTTGAAAAAAATTCATCACACAAACCTATATCCATGACCAAATTCCTCTACACCCTCCTCTTCACCACCCTATTCCTCCACCTCCAAGCCCAGCAGCTCGTCAGCTACGAGTACAAAGGCAGCTTTACACTAGCCGAGCTACAAGCCGACTACGGCTTTTTTATGCAAAACGGAGTGGACATGTACAAAGTCACCTACACCACCCCCGATATAATGGGCGTGCAAGACACCGCCTCCGGCCTCGTTGTATTGCCCGTGCGCGAAGAAAAACTAGCCTATCCCCTACTCTGCTACCAACACGGCACCGTGAATAGCAAAACCGATGTGCCATCGAACCTTCAAGGAGGCTACGAGCTGGCGGTTGTTTTTGGTGGCGTAGGTTATGTCACTGCCGCCGCTGATTTCCTAGGCTTGGGCGAAGCACGAGGCTTCCACCCCTATGTGCATGCCGATACCGAAGCCTCCGCTGCCATAGATATGCTCTTCGCCGTACGCGACGAGCTAACCGAAGAACTAGACTTCCAGCTCAATGACCAAGTATTCGTCACGGGCTACTCCCAAGGAGGCCATGCTGCGATGGCTGCCCACCGCTCCCTACAGCAAGACTACGCCGACGATTTTACCGTCACGGCTGCTGCCCCCATGTCTGGCCCCTACAGTATTTCCACTGTGTTCAAGCCCTTTGTAGAAGCTGAAATCGAATATTTCTTCCCTTCCTATATCGCCTACACCATGCTCAGCTACGACCTCGCCTACGACCTGTTTGACAGCATAGAGCAGTATTTCAAGACTCCTTATTCCCTAGTCATCCAGCAATTTCGCGATGGCGACATCACCCTTGGCACCTGCAACACCGTATTGATTGCTCAGCTAGAAAACACAGTGGGCCAGTCCATCCCCCGCGCCATGTTTCAAGATAGCGTCATCAATAGCATTGTCAATGACCCTATGCACCCCACCAATGTCGCCCTCGACGACAACAATGTCTTCGAATGGGTCCCCGATGCCCCCACCCGCCTCTTCTACTGCATGGCCGACGACCAAGTCCCCTTCCGCAATAGCGTCGTCGCCGACTCAGTCATGAATGCCAATGGCGCAATAGACGTCCTCGCCACCGACGTCAATTCCGCTGCCGACCATGGCGGCTGTGTAGAACCTGCTACCGTTCAGACTGTCCTCTTCTTCGGCCAATTTCAAGAGCTCAATCCTGTAAATGTAGGTGCCGTAGTAGCTGAAGATCATTTCTCCGTATACCCTAATCCAACATCGGATGTCCTATGGCTGGAAAATATAGCGCCCCGCTCGCGGGTGCAGGTGTTAGATGCCAGTGGCAAAATCCTGCTCGATCAGTTGAGTGAGGAGTCGGTGACGCAGCTTTCGCTGAATGGGTTTGCTAAGGGGCTGTATTTGGTAAGGGTGATTGATGGGAAGGGGGGAGCTAGGGTTCGGAGATTTGTGAAGGAATAGAGTGTCTTTGTTCTTTTGCCTTGATGCAAAAGAACCAAAAGATCAAGGCTGTCGATAGATTTGGATACTACTAAGTCATAGTTCTCTTCCATCGTAACCCAAGCCGTTTCACTTCTGGGTCACTGGTACGCCCCTGTTAGAACTACGACTAAGTAGTATTCACCAAATCTCTCTAAGGCCGTATTCTAGCTGGACCTGAGCATAGGAAAGTGATAAGACGTGGGCGGCCCAGCAAACCTGCCTTCCTGCGGTCAGCAGGCAGATTTGGTGGGTGCGGGTGCCAGCCTCGCGCGAAAGCTGCTTACCAGTTCGCACTTACTAAAATGAAGCTAAGAGCTGTTTCCAAATGACTCTAAGGTCGAATTGGTTACTCACACTAGTTACCCTGAAGTGCGGTGGTTTCCACACGGCGCAGGCTAAGCTATATAATTTAAAACCTAGCCCGCGCGGTGCGGATTTGCAATCCGTACCAGTTTTCACCAAGCCGTCTCACTTCTGGGTTACTGGCACGCCCCTGTTAGAACTACGACTAAGTAGTATTCACCAAATCTCTCTAAGGCCGAATTCTAGCTGGGTCTGAGCATAGAAAAGTGATAACACGTGGGCGGCCCAGCAAATTTGGTGGGTGCGGGTGCCAACCTCGCGCGAAAGTCGCTTACTAGTTCGCACTTGCTAAAATCGGCATCAGAGCGGTTTGGTCAATACCTGTTAGTATAAGCTTTAGCCTGGGAAGTGCCAGGAACGATTTCTTGTTCTTTTGGCTTAGCCCAAAAGAACCAAAAACCCATCCCGATAATTATCGGGATTCGATAGATTTGGATACTACTAAGTCGTAGTTCTCTTCCATCGTAACCCAAGCCGTTTCACTTCTGGGTCACTGGTACGCCCCTGTTAGAACTACGACTAAGTAGTATTCACCAAATCTCTCTAAGGTCGAATTAGAACTTGACATAGAGGAACTTGGCCTAAGAGGTATTTGGTTAATAGCTCTTAGATACATTTTCTGTAAGTGCGAACTAGCAAGCGGTTAGCGAAGCGGCTTTAGCTTGCGTTGATAGAAAATGTATCTTAGTGCTATCCAAATAGATCGAAAGCCTTGACTTTTTTTGTTTCTTTTTTGTGTCAAGACAAAAAAGAAAGGCACTACTTGGTTTTCAACGTAAACCCAAAAGTCAAAAAGGTATCTTCTTGTTGTTGGCCTTGGATGACGATGCTTTCGAAGGTGTGGAGATAGTTGATGTTTAAGGTGAGGAATTTCCAGATGGGGAAGGCGAGGCGGAGGTCGGCGCTCCAGCGGAAGTTGTTGCTGCGGCGGAGGGAGGGTTGGAAATAGCCTTCGTGGGTGAGGATGATTTTGTTGTTAAAGAGGTGGTATTTGCCGTTGGCCCAGAGGGTGGCGCGGAGGGTATTGATGGAGGAATTATCGTTGTATTCGGTGAAGTTGAAATCGGCTTGGGTGAAGTTGGTGCGCTCGTATTCGGTGGAGAGAGAGAGCTTGAGCCAGTCTTTTTGCGCTTGGAAGAACTGGAAGGTGACGCCTGCGCCGAGGAGGTAGCGGAGGTCGATTTCTCTTCGGAAGTTGGTGCTGAGAATGCCCAAAGCGAAGGGGTAAATCTTTTTCTTAGGCTTGAAGTATAAAAAGTTAAGACTGAGGATATCTTCATCGGCTTTTTCTTTTCCGAATTCTTGGTAGACGTAGGAGTTTTGGGTTTTGAATACCCATTGTTGGCCTGCTCTTATCGCTAGATTCGTTTTTGCTCTGAAGATGAGGGTTTCGACATTGCCTTCTTGCCAGAAGCCGGAGAGGGAGAGGCTGGCTTGTAGCTTTAGGGAGTCGCTTTCGTTGATTTGGGCGGTGAGGATGGTAGGGAGGTAGAGGAGGGGGAGGTAGAGAAATGGGTTTTTCATTTTGTATGTTGTTTGTTCTTTTGCCTTGATGCAAAAGAACCAAAAGATCAAGACTTACGATAAATCTGGATAACACTAAGTGAGACTTTTGTTCACCGTAACCCAAGCCGTTTCACTTCTAGGTTACTGGCGCACACTTGTATAAAAGTCTCACTAAGTGTTATTTGCCAGATTTCTCTAAGGTCGAATTAACCAGCATAGTCATAGCCATGTGATTAGGTGGGTTAGCTCTGATAGTTCACAGAGCGCAGCCGAAGTGAACTATTGCAGGCGCTACAGATCATTAAGCACCAAAGCTTAGGCCAATCGCTTTACCTGTGTTTCGCTTGTAATTTTCCTTTCCGCTCCTATGGAGAGGAGGTTTAAGCCTGGTTTTTTTCCGACTTCGAGGCTTCCTAGGTCGGCTTCGAAGCCTAGGGCTTCGGCGCCATGGAGTGTGGCCCAGCGGAGGAGGGTGTCGAAGGGGACGTAGGATTGGTATTTGGAGATGGTTTTTAGTTCTTCTAAGACGGAGAGCTGCCAGTTGGAGGTGAGGCTGTCGGTGCCAATGCAGACTTTGGCGTTAGTGTCGAGGAAGTTTTGGTAGTTGGGGAGGCGATTTTCGATGAAGAGGTTGGCGTTGGCGCAGGTGGCCCAGTAGGTGTGGGGGCTCCATGCTTGGGCGGCGCGGAGGTCTTCGGGGGTGGTCATGGTGTTGTGGACGAAGAGGGTGCGGCAGTTGGCATTTAGGTGTTCCATGGCGTAGTGGATGGAGTGTTGGCCCGTAGCGGGGAACTGGTCGATGGGGAAGCCGAAGTGGTTGTAAAATTCGAGGAAGCCGCCGGTTTTGGTTTGGAAGAATTCATCTTCGTGGGCGGTTTCTTGGTTGTGGATGCTGACGGTGATGCCAGCGTCGGGGTTCATGCCGTTGATCATGCGGAAGAGGGAGGGCGAAACGGTATAGGGGGCGTGTGGTACTCCGCTTTTTTGGTTGCCGTGGGCTGTGCTTTGGCCTTCGAATACTTTTTGGTATTGCTCGAAGGTGGAGGTGGCCATGCCATCTTGGAGGAAGTCAAACATTTCCACGAAAGTGTAGTAGCGGATGCTGCTTTTATCTTTTTGGGCGGCGGTGTCGAGTTTGTTGGAAATGTCACCGACGGCGACGATACCGCCTTCGTACATTTCTTGATCTGCTTGTTGGATCGCATCGAGGATTTCTTCCATTGGAATATCGCGGAAGGCGACGACACTTTTTAGAAAGGGTAATAGGCCGGTACCGGTGTTAACTCGGCCTTTCATGTGCGAAAGCTCAAGGTGGCAATGGGCGTTGATGAAGCCCGGAATAATGATGCCGGGGTGTTTTTCAATGGTTGCCGGATCGTGGCCTTCGGTTGTGCCAACGAATTGGATGCTGCCATTTTCATCTACGATGACTAGGCCGTTGGGAATGGGGTCGCCTGAAATGGGCATGATAAGGTCTGCGCTTAGCTTTCGCATTTTTCCACTATTTTGTGAGTTGAGTAACAGTTACAAAAGGGTTGCTAAGATACTTGAGGAAATGAGCAACCAAAACAATTTGAGGTCAAATTGTTTCTAGTTTCATTAGTCTAGTACTACAAAATTATCCAGCCATGTTCGAAAAGCTCATTCCGTACGATGCTGCCCACCTCATGTTGGGGGAGTATATGAAATATTACCACCAATACAAACATATTACCAAGCGCGCTCAGATCCGCTTTGAGCATCGCGATTGGCATGGTATTCAAACCGACTTACGAGAACGAGTGGCGCTGTATAAGGATATGGTTGGGAGTACCACAGCGCAGGTGATTGAAATGCTGGGGGACAAAGCCAAGGAAGATGTGGTATGGCGGGCGATGAAGCTCTTTTACTATGAAGAAGTGCAGAACTTCAATACCCGAAATATTGCCGAGACCTTCTACAATTCGGTCTTTCGCCATAGTCACCGAGGGTTGAGTGTAGACCCAGAATTGATGTTTGTCAATGCCACTGGTACTTATCGAGAGTTTCGCTCGACGGTACCTATTTTTCATACCTTTCCGCTCATCGAGCCTTTTGAGCATACCTTACGGCAAATACTGGCTTGCTACCCTTTTGATGCTGCCTTTGAGGATTTTGAGCGCGACTTGGGCTATATTTTGACCACCTTACGGGAAAAGCTACAGCAGGAACCCTACGGCATTACCACGGCTCGTATTGAGACGCTGAAGTCGATTTTTTTTCGCAACAAGGCGGCCTATCTAGTTGGAAGACTTATTGTGGGGGAGAAAACCTATCCTTTTGTTATTCCCTTGCTTCATGAGCAAGGAGGGATCTATGCAGATGCAGTGCTGCTCGATTATAATGATGTGAGTTCTATTTTCAGCTACAATCGCTCCTACTTTATGGTGGACACGGATATTGCTAGTGAAATGGTAGATTTCTTGAAGTCTATCCTTCCGACCAAAAGCTTGAGCGAGATTTATAATTCCATCGGATTTGAGAAGCATGGAAAAACGGTGCTCTACCGAGACTTCTTGCGCCACATGCAGCAGACTACGGAGAAGTTTGTATTCGCTCCGGGCATCAAGGGGATGGTGATGTCGGTGTTTACTTTGCCTTCTTATGGGATGGTTTTTAAGGTGATTAAGGACAATTTTTTACCGCCCAAGAAAGTGACGGAAAAAGAGGTAAAGGCCAAGTACGAACTAGTTTCCTTGCACGATCGGGTCGGAAGAATGGCGGACTCGCATATGTTTCAGAACTTCCGCTGCAAAATCAGTATGTTCTCGGCTGATGTATTAGAAGAACTTAAAATGCAAGCAGCTTCTAAGCTCATCATAGAAGGCGACGAAATTGAGATCAAGCACTTGTATATTGAGAAGAAGATGATTCCGTTGAATATTTTCTTGGAGGATGTTACTCCAGAAGAAGCAGAAGAGGTCATTAATGAATATGGCAAAGCGATTAAGCAGATGGCAGCGGTAAATATTTTTCCGGGCGATATGCTCCTTAAAAACTTTGGGGTGACGCGTCTGAAGCGGGTGGTTTTTTATGATTATGATGAAATCGGTTTTTTAACTGATTATAAGTTTCGATATATTCCCGAGCCGAGAGACTATTATGAGGAAATGTCTTCCGAGCCTTATTATTCGGTGGGCCCTAATGATGTATTTCCAGAGGAATTTCCGCGTTTTTTGATCGGAAGGCACGATATTCGGAAATTATTTTATCAAATGCATGGCGATTTGTACGACGTCAAATTTTGGGTAGGCGTGCAAGACCGGCTTCGTAGAGGCGAATTAGTGGATGTGTTCCCTTATCGGCAGCGCCTGCGTTTTAAAAAAGTGTTTAAACCAGCTAAGCTATGATTGATCGGATATACGTTGCAGCTACCAGCCAGCACGTTGGCAAAACAACTTGTACTTTAGGCCTGATTGCTGCTATTCGCGACCAGCAGATCAAAGTAGGTTATTGCAAACCCGTGGGCCAAGAGTTTGTAGATTTGGGTGACCTCAAAGCGGATAAAGATGCCTTGCTCTTCTCCAAAGTCATGAACTTTGAACTTGCTTCACATATCCACAGTCCTGTTATCGTAGGTAGAGGCGTAACTACTGCTTATTTAAAAGAGCCTGAATTGTTTACGTTTAAGGACAGTATTCAGCATGCCTCGGATGCCTTGCAATCTATCAATGATATTGTAGTGTATGAAGGTACGGGCCACCCAGGTGTAGGCAGTGTTATCGACCTTTCTAATGCAGATGTGGCGCATATGCTCAATGCGGGCGTCATTATGGTGGTGCCGGGGGGTATCGGTAATACGATTGATGAACTCAATGCCAACTTGGCGCTCTTTCGGGAGAAAGGGGTACCTATTCTTGGTGTGATCGTCAATAAGGTTTTGCCCACCAAAATTGAAAAGGTCAGAAAGTATGTAGGTAAAAAGCTAGAGCAAATGAGGATTCCTCTGCTGGGCCTGCTGCCTTACGACAAATACCTGGCTAATCCTATCATGGAAACGATCCAATATGCGGTAAATGGCAAGGTATTGTTGAATGAGCATAGCTTGGATAATAAGGTAGACCAAATTGTTTCTGGTGCCCTGGTTATAAAAGAGGGGGTGGAGGTAGATAAGGATATGCTGTTGGTAGTCGACCATGCGCGGCTTGATCAGGCCGTACAGCAATTGGCTTCACAGGCGGAAGCCCAAGGGATGGTACGCTCTCCCATTTCAGGTATTGTGCTACATGGTGAGAAAGATATTTCACCCAACACCATTGATGATCTTACGTCTATCAACTACATCAGATACCACCATATTCCAATTATCTCTACTTCTCTGGATACTTATGGATCAGCCGTAAAAATTAGCCATATTGAAGTGAAGATTAACACGCGTACTCCTTGGAAGGCCGACCGAGCTATCGAAATGGTAAAGGAGTATGTGGACTTGTCATTATTACTGCAGTAAGACAAAAAACCCTGATCATTGCCAAAGGCGCCGATCAGGGTTTTCTTTATTATGCTCCTACACCCGCTTGGGTTCGCATTCTTAGTTTCCGTAAACCACGCTCCATGATTTGCCGAACGCGTTCGCGGCTCAGACCCAGCAGCTCGCTGATATCTTTGAGTGTCATGGACTGCCCTCTATCAATCCCAAAATAAAGTTTGATGATAGTAGAAGTTCTAGTGGGAAGCGTATGCAATAGCTGCTCCACCTGTAAGCGTTGCGATTCGGTCACCATCAGATTGTAATCTGGCTTTTTGATCTGCGAATCTTCCATTAACTGACTCAGTGTAGTGTCTCCTTCAGAATCTATTCTGGCGTCTAGAGAAGTCGTTACATCAGCATTCAGCAAGTGCTGACGAATGAAACTTTCGGTCAACTCTGTTGCATTTGCTAGCTCTGCCATCGAAGGCTCTCGTTCCAATTTTTGGATCAACTCGGTTCTTTTTTGCAACAGTTTAGAAACCTGTGCTTGTTGATTTTGAGGTATACGAATCTCTCTAGATCGTTCACTTATTGATTGAAGGATCGATTGTCGTATCCACCATACTGCATAAGAAATGAACTTGAATCCTTTAGTCTCGTCGAAGCGCTTTGCAGCTTTAATTAATCCAATATTCCCTTCATTAATGAGATCCCCTAACTTGAGGCCTACGTGTTGATACTGTTTCGCAACGGATACTACAAAACGCAGGTTATGGTTGATTATTTTCTGCAAAGCTACATCATCTCCCTCGCGTATACGCTGGAAGAGTCTAAGCTCCTCTTCAGGACTTAGCACCTCATACTTGGCAATTTCGTTCAAGTACTTCTCTATGGACCGCTCATCTCTACGCGTGATGGAATTGGTAATAACTAATGCGCGCATGCCTAGTAAAAATTTAAAATGTAGTTAAAATAAAAATTATATACTGACTACATCAGCAGCTAATTGGCGCTCTCTTACTATTCGTTCGGCAAAAGCCTTATGGCCTCTTGGTGCAAACAAATGTAATTTTCCTTTTTTCATTTCCGCCAAAGTGCTTAGTAGTTTCCACTTTCTTATCTGTCGATCTGAATCTTCCGTTTTCAGGGCTATTTCGAAGTAGTGTTTCTGTTCTCCTCTAGTAGCTGTAACATCAGGAACAAATGGCTCTACATCTAAGTTAGAAGGTGTAAAGGTGGTCGGAAGTTCGTAACCTTCCACATTTGCCTTAATATTTGAATACCCTTTTGACTTTACCCACTTTACTACTCGTTGTATTCCGCTGTCTTTGATTACTTGATCACTCATAAAAACATTGTAATTAGTTGAACAATAGGGTCTCGTGCCTAGCAAACTATTGCTGCCTTATTACAGACGTAAAACCAGTCAAATAGTATCACTCTTCTATTTTATCGCATCAACAATTGTCGAAAAATACCCTAGGCAGGTGTCGCTCTAAAGTGGCGTTTCAAAATTTACTTGATGTCAAGTTCTGGAGGTCAATTCATTAATAGGCTTTGCAAAGCTCGAAACCATACAAATATAGAACTGAAATTTTACCTCAAAAGTTCCTATTTACTTATTTTTTATTTTCTACCTCCTTTTTTACTCAAAAATCCCGCTAGACAAATACCGATCGCCCCGATCACAGATGATACACACGACCAAACCTTCCTCCAGCTTCTCCACTAGCTTGCTAGCTGCGGTCACTGCTCCCCCACTGCTCATGCCCGAAAAGACAGCTTCTTCCTTGGCCAAGCGCTTCATCATGGCTTTGGCTTCATCCTGGGATACATCAATGATTTGATCGACCCGCTCGGCCTCGTATATTTTGGGTAAAAATGCTGGCGACCAGCGGCGAATGCCGGGGATGCGCGAGCCATCGGTTGGTTGTACGCCAACGATCTGTACGTCTGGGTTTTGCTCTTTTAGGTAACGGGAAACGCCCATAATCGTTCCGGTAGTGCCCATAGAGGAGACGAAGTGCGTGACTTTACCCTCGGTATCGCGCCAGATTTCTGGGCCGGTGGTGCGGTAGTGCATGCCCCAGTTGTCTGCGTTTGCGAATTGATTGAGCATGAAGTAGCCTTTGGTTTCTACCAATTCTTGGGCATACTCGCGGGAGTATTCGATGGTGCCTTTGGCAGGAGTGAGGATGACCTCCGCGCCGAAGGCGCGCATAGTTTGTACGCGCTCTGCCGTGGCACTTTCAGGCATAATGAGGGTAATATCAATGCCAAATTGGCGAGCAATCATCGCTAAAGCGATGCCCGTATTCCCACTGGTGGCTTCTACCAAGTGCGAGCCTGGGCCAATATCGCCACGATCGATGGCGCCTTTGATCATGCCAAAGGCAGCACGATCTTTTACACTTCCACCCGGATTATGCCCTTCCAATTTCCCGAATACCTGTACGCCAGGCTTTTGAATAATCGTCTTAATCTCCACTAGTGGAGTGTTCCCAACAAGATCCTTTATTGTCGCCATGTTGTTATCTGCTTACGAAGTGATAGGCGTATCCACCCGATGCTCGATTACATTTTTATAATACACTCTCGAATGGGCGGGTACACTCTTGGTGAGCCACACATTACCGCCGATGATACTATCATGTCCTACAACAGTATTCCCCCCCAAAATAGTTGCCCCGGAGTAGATAATTACGCGATCTTCAATAGTAGGGTGGCGCTTGGTTTGAGCAAACTCTTTTTTTACACTCAGTGCACCAAGCGTTACGCCCTGATAGACTTTCACATCATTGCCAATTTCTACGGTTTCACCAATGACGATGCCGGTAGCATGGTCTATGCAAAAGCGTTCGCCAATGCGGGCGGCAGGATGAATATCAACACCTGTTTTACGGTGGGCATCTTCAGTGAGAATTCTAGGAATGAGTGGAATGGCTAGCTTTTGGAACTCATGAGCTAAGCGATATACAGCAATTGCATAGAAGCCTGGATAGGTGCGGATCACTTCCGTTAAACTTACTGCTGCTGGATCGCCAGCTAGGATGGCTTCGGCATCTTTTTGCAGGATAGTGTGTACTTCAGGAAGCCGCTTGAGATATTGGGCTTCGAGTTCTTCTGCGTCACCAGGTAGCTGACCTTGAAGCGTAGAAAGGATCGTATACAACTCTAGCTTCATATTTTGGAAGTGCAGTTCAAATGCTCGGATATTCTGGAAGCGATGCTCCGCTAAATCCGGAAATAAGAGCGTGAGCAAGCGCCCTAGCCAGTTGCACACCAGATGAGGCGAAGGGATATCGCTAGCAGCTTGATGCGCTTGATACAATTTTCGAATAAATGCGCTTTCCATAGACCTTGGTTGTTGAACTATTTGCTCAAGATACAGTGGCGCTGTGGTTAAAACAAGACCATGCAAGCACGAAGCCGAAACTTGTCCGGCCTAACGATGTGCAGCAGTGTCAGCTTTAGGCTGACAGCCCCCACCAGGATGAGTCTGATGGGGGCCGAGCGAATAGCGAGCTGCGGAACGTAGTGCCCCCGAGCTATCGGGGGAGGCCCCACCTACTACTTCGTTACCACAAAACAACGTACTTCTGGCTGCGCATCTTCAATTTGCACATTCGCAATATAATTGCCCGCAGGGTAGTGCCCTACGCTAAATTCGACAGTGCCACTAATAGCATCAATAGCGCGCTTCGCCATCAGCTGGCCACTATCTGAGAAAATGGCGACGGTAGCTGCTTTACCATATTGCTCGGCATTCATTTCTAGTTTCAAGAAATCCGCCGTTGGATTGGGGTATACCAATAGGCAATCCTTGCTGAGCTTGGGCTTTTCTTCTTCGATAGGCCCAATATTTATCGCTTCTATCACTTCGTCTGTCACCACATCACCGGTCAGGTACAGAAAGGTTTGTGGGGGATTAGTGTTCCCAGTAATAGTAACTTTCTGGTTGCGCTTGCCTCGCTTATTTTTGGAGTTAAACTCAACGGTAATGGACGCTGTCTCGCCAGGCTGGATCGCTTCTTTAGGCCACTGTGGTACCGTACATCCACAACTCCCTTTAGCGGCAGCCATCACAAAAGGTTCATCACCTATATTCGTAAAGGTATACACGTGTACCACCTTTTCGCCCTGCTTGATGGTACCAAAATTGTAGCTTGACTCTCCCCAGTCTAGTGTAGTTGTTGGTCCGGTAGAAAGCTCTGTAGCGGGTGTTTCGGGGGCATATAGTTCAAAAACAGGTTGATCTTGTGCCGTAAGGGTGATCGTTGATACAGTGAAGGAAGCCACCGAAAGTAGTAGCATCAGAAAAAAATGGCTTGTTTTCATGGTATGAAAATTATGTTAGAAAATCAGATTCGAATTGGTCAGATGCAGCGTATAGGAGTAGAATCAATGGTTGTAATACATGATTACTCCTATTTAGTTCCGCGAATCTAGAATTTAACAAAATTTCCAGAGGCAAGCATACTGCCTGCTTGATTAAAGACCGAAATGCTGATATTAAAGATAGCATCTATTTTGCTTTATCGATGCTGTTCCTTAGCCTCCAAAATGGCGATTACCTTCTCAGTAAGTAGGATCGTCGATAGGTGATTTTGCCCAGTGACTACTCTATCACTCACCTCCACATGTGGTGTCATTCTTGGTGATACTTTGAATGTCCCACCATGCTGCTCAATCGTTTCTTGAATCAAAAAAGGAAAGGTCTTAAAGTAGGGCAAGTCTTTTTTCTCATACGCTTCTGGAAAACCACTAATCGTTTTGCCAGCTACTAGGTACTCGCCGTTTTTATCCTTTAGGTTAACAATTCCTGCGGTACCATGGCAGACGGCTGCAACTACTCCACCACTTTCGTAAATATCCATCGCGATTTGCTGAATATGCTCATTGTCGGGCACGCCAAACAAGACAGAGCCGCCCCCAACATAGTAAATCGCTCCGTAGTCCTTCGCATCTACTTCACTTGGAGTAAGCGTGTGTTTCATCGCATACATAAAGTCGCTATCGTAGATATACTGCTTTTGGATGGGAGAAGACGTATTTAGGTAAGCAATAGGCACGGCCCCACCCTCTTGGCTCATCAGGTCAACACGGAAACCTGCTCTTACATACGTATCGTAGGCCTCTACAATTTCTGAAAAGCTATTCCCTGTCTTCAGGTCCGTATCGCCGTAAAATGCTGCATTAGAGACGACAAATAATACCTTGTCCCCATGCTTTTCGGAAGGCTTGCCATTCGCTGTTTTACTGATAATCTTCCACTCCCCCTTGATCTGTTTGAGAATAAACATATCAATAAACTGTAGCTGGGCTTTGGGAATCAGCAGCTCCACCTTGGCCATGGCAATGTTCCCAAAGCGCTCAATAGATAAAATTTGACCGATACGGCCATTGAACTCCCCGGCTTTTTTTTTCTCAAACCAACCTGCGTATTCCTCAATAGGAACCACCATCAGCTCTTTATCTTTTCCATCTAAGAATAACTCTGCCCCTGGATAAAAGGCCTTTTTGATGGTTTCAACTTGGTTGTAGGAAGTACCGTCTAAATAGTAATTTAATGCCTGCTTGATGCCGCTTAGATCATCTTGGGCATAACTAATGCTGTAACAGCACAACAGGATAATCAGATAGAATAACTTGTTTTTCATATGCTAATTTTTGTTTCCACAATAGTAGTAGCAAAAGCCCGCTATCCTTTTATCATTCTATAATCCAGCACTTCGGATTTATAAATTCGGAGTGTATTTAGTAACAGTCAAAGAACAACTTCTCGATTTTTGGCTGGCTCTTTTGCTCCAATACTGCGTTAAAAAGCCTCGTCGATGCTAAGGCATCGCCTGCGTTTTTCGCCTTGTCTTGAAGCAAAATCCCCTTACCAAAATCCGGAACTTATTCTTTGGCTGTTACTCAGGAAGTTTTTCACTCATAAACTTGGCAGGAGTCGTATTGGTCACTTTTTTGAACGCAGAATAGAAGGTACTATTTGAGTTGAAGCCACAATGCTCTGCCAATGCTTCCATCGTCATATTAGTCTTCGATTGGAGGAGGCGCTTAGCTTCTTCTATTCGGTGTTCATTAACGAATTGAGTGAATCGTTTATTGAGGTTGTCATTTAGGACTTGAGATAATAAATGGCTGCTAATGTGGAGGCGCTTGGCCAGTTTGGCAAGGGTGAGGTTGGGATCTTTGTAGAGTTGTTCTTGCTGCATCAGGTGTTCAATTTGGGTTAGAATAGGCTGCACCTCGGTATCCGTCACTTTTCTATTGGCATAGCGTTCTTTTTGCTTTTCGGTCAATGCACGTTGTCGTTTCCGAAAGGAAAATGATACGAATAGGGACAAGTAAAAGAGGACAGAGAAAGAAAGTGCCCCGACGATGTAGGAGGTAAAAGAAGATGTAAAGTACCCCACCCAGATGATGGTTACCCCAACGATCACATTGAGTAAAAGGACTTCTTTGTATTGCAGGGCTTGTCGTTCCTTCCACAATTTTTGGAAGACCATTCGGGAGGAGTAGACAGATAAAATGATAAAAACTAGCCACTGGTAATTGATAACCGTATAAAAATCACCCCATAATGCTGGGTAGTGCTCGTACGGATAGACCACCCCAACCCCAAGCACGATGGCCAAGCAACTCCCCAAAAGCCATTTCCATAAAGGATCAATAGCAAGATGATCCTTCATCGAACGAACGTGGAGGTACAAAAAAGGGCCAATCAGAAAGCACGCAGACAGTCCAATCTGTAAATAGATTTTGGCTAAGTCGGGATTGAAGAAAAAGAAGACTGACTTGCCAATTCGAATACTCAGCATCGCGAGTACCCCTCCCAAAAAAACATTGGAAATATGTTTTGGCTTGACCAAAAACAAAAAGTACGCACTGAGCAAAAGGCCATTGAATGCACCGAGTGCACTGAAGAAGAATAAGAGTTGAGCGCTAATATCCATGCCGTACCCTTGAAATTGATTGATCGATTTTATTCTTTCCTAACATACTCGTACTCGTCATTGGTAGTAACTTTTATAGCTTGATCATCTTCCACCATAAAAACAATATCATCCCCATCAATTATATCAACAAATTGATGCTTAGCGATCGCTCGGAGCGGGTACTCGGCTGTCTCTTCATCAAAGCGCAGCACTAAATGCCCTTGCTTGTCCAGTACCTCCAGCATGTATTCCTCGCCTTCATAAGTCAAGAAATACTTGCCAAGATATTGGGCAACCTCTTCTGGCGCTACTACAATAGGCCTTATTATTCGCGGCTGCATAATATCCCAACCATTCAAATCAGAAAGGCCGCGCAGTACCTCTCTAAACACCTCGCCACCGCTATCGCCATTGGCGAGGAGCACAAAGCCGTCTCCTGTAGCTGGATACAGGCGCATGTAAGCAAAAAAGCCGGGAACGCGCCCAGTATGCGTCAGCGAAAAGCTATCTCCACTATCCCGCAGCTCAAAACCTAAGTGATAATCTTGACCGCTCGTAATTTTTTCGACTATTGATCTAGAGAAATAGGCGTCCTCCTCTCCAGAATAAGTGTCAAATAGCGCTTCCAGCAGGAGTGCCAGGTCTTTGGCGGTCGTTTTTAGCCCTCCTGAAGCGTGGTTCATCTCTTTCCGCCAATAGCCATCATAGACCTCCCCATTGTAATTATGAGCAAAGCTATGCTGGGTACTAATAGCTTCCAGTGGAATCGTTTCAAAAGAGCTATTATCCATAGCTAAGGGCTCGAAGATCAAATGTTGTGCAAGCGATGCTAGTGTTTCACCTGTTATGTCTTCTAATACCAATTGTACGATCCCAAACCCGATATTGGAGTAGCGATAGCGCACACCGGGTATAGTGTCTATCTGAACAGCAGGAGCAATAGAAGCACCATTGAGATAACTCACCAAATCCGGCAGGGTATCTCCTGAGGCAAAACCCTTTCCGTTAAAATTGTTGATGCCTGCTTTGTGATTTAAAAGGTGCCGCAAGGTGATCGGGTTTTGCACCAAAAATGGACTTTCCGGCACTTCCCATTCCTTGAGATAGACCGAAATGTTGGTATCCAGCGAAAGTTTCCCTTGCTGTTCTAAGAGGAGCGCCGTCAGCGCAGTGATGGACTTACTGATAGAACCCGCATGAAAAATCGTTTCTCCATGAACTTTGATGCTGTCGCCTTGTGCAAAACCAAACCCTTTATTGTAAGTAATTGCTCCATCTTCTAATAGGCTGATGCCAAAACCTGGTACATCGTGCACGTTTAGTCGATCTTCTAATGCATAATATTGGGGAGCCGTCTCATCTTGAACATTGGGAATAAGGTGTTCGGTAATGAAAGGTTTTGGCTCAGCAGTAGTTCTACTGGACTGACAACTGAATAGGAATAAGGATAGTACAAGCAGGTAGGCTACTCTTTTCGGGTAATTTAACATGGCATCAAGTTTTCTTTGAACTACTAATATAGTTCAACTTGATCAAATCTTCTTAAAAGGCTTATCTTTAAAAAGCAAAACTAGAACGATGCAAAATAAGTCTTTTAAATATTGGTCACGACAGAATATAGCTGACAAATTCGGATTAGATACCAATGCCAACTGCCAGTACCTAGATCGTTGGTTGCACTCAGAAGCAACCATTACACCAGAAGAACGAGAAGAACTAACCAGGCTACGGCAAAAACTAAAGCAAAATGTAGATATCTGGAACGAACAGGAACTAATCATCAAGTTCATTGCGCTGCTGATCGATATGGTAGACTATGACGGGCCAGCCTACAAGGCATTTGCCAACAGGCGCCTAAGTGGAACTATCGATGGAGAAGAAATCTCTGGCGAGGTAGATTTGATGATTGCCAGCGGAAAATACGAGCCAAAGGCTCCCTATTTTTGCTTACACGAGTACAAGAAAGAACAGGGAGTTGACCGAGATCCTTACGGACAACTCCTAATCGCCATGATGACTGCGGATGAATTGAACGGATCACAAAACCCTGTGTATGGGGCATTTGTGATGGGCCGAAACTGGTTTTTTGTTACCCTAAAAGATCGGAAGTACTGCATTTCTGATCAATATGTCGCTACGCGAGAAGATATATTCACCATTTATGCTGCCTTAAAAAAATTGAAACAACTGATTAGCGACATGATACAATCAGATCAAATGAGCGATCAACCAGGTCAGGCGAAATAAGCTGCGGGGCTGAAACCTTGGAGGTTGACGGGTGCAGGCCCTGCACAACCTTGGAGGTTTTACTGGCCCAAACCTGCCAACCTCCAAGGTTTCAGCCTCGCAGCCTCAACCTTTCTTATACACATACGCCTCCCCTTGCGCTAACGCATGAATCTGCTGCGCCAAATCCTGTGGTGGCACCGTTAGCTTTCGCTGCGCCAAATCCATCCAAGCTCCTTTGATGGTGATGTGGGCACATTTTTGGTCGTGTTGGTTAAAAATTTCATGGTGTAGTACCCAGCGCGAAGCATCCGCATTGACTGCTCCTCGACTTAGTCGTACGCGCAATACGTCATCAAGCCGGATTTCTCGAATAAAAGAGCATTCTTCTTTGAAGAGAATAGGCCCCAGCTGTAGCTCATTCATTTTCTGGGCATCATAGCCCATCTCACTGAAAAAACGGATACGAACGTGCGCGCCATAATCATAATAGGCCGAATGCCGAACGTGTTGGTTGGAGTCGCAGTCTGACCAGCGTACTTCAATCGTCTTTTCATAGATGTCCATGCTACTTGCTTTTTGTTTTGCGCTTAGCTATTTCATCGTCGATAGCTTGGCCTACCCATTCCAGGTGGCCCTGGCCGCGAAATGATGTTTTTAGAAAATAAAAACCGAAGATAATGAGCATCCAAGATAAAGGAAAGAGAGAAGAAATGAATAAGCCCAAGCGAATCCAGCCCACTGCAAAATACAGTAGGCCCCCTATTACTATCGCCGCAGGAGAATAAGCTGCTAAGCGAATGAGGCGACGTTGCAGTAAATAAAAAAAATGATTTTTGACTTGCCACTGCCCTTTAAGGCGGATCAAATCGGCCGTGCTGTATACTTCTACCCCCGTACTGGCTAGAAAGGATAACTCGTTTTCGTAGCCTTCTTCTAGGTGGCTCAGAATACCATCTACATCATGGATTGCCATACCGATTTGTTTTGGTCAGTATAACTCCCCCTTTTTTTATTTGTTCAATACTGTCGTTTTGGCCTTTGTTGGATCATATCTGTAGTTGATATTGATCCAAATCGAACGCGCCAAGCGG
>JBCCRH010000011.1:0-32043 GCA_039208045.1 Bacteroidota bacterium | reverse complement strand
GCTGTATGCGGCTAATTGAATCTTGTAGCGGCTGTTACCTCCTGCAACGGGCGGATTCGTAACGCCACCGCCTTTTTCTGCTTCTTGGCCTACTTCATCTACAATGAAAGCTCCGCGATAGCCCTGGCGCTTCACTGAATTCAAGACCGCACTAGCTCGGTCGCGGGAGTCAAATACACCCACTCTAATTTTATAACGTCCGCCTTCTTGCTTATAATAGACTTGCCCATAGGGCTCCAGGTCACTAAACGACTGTAGCATAGGGGAGCCGATGGCCGCTACTTGTATCGCATAACCTGCTCCAACACCGGGTGATGGCGTAACAGGGGTGGTGCCCGGATTTGGGTCTACTGGTGGCGTGCCGGTAGTAGTCGTAGGTGTTATTCGGGCAATATTCAGAATAGAACGATTACGTCCATCTCCTGTCTGTACATTCATATTGGCTTCCAGAAAGCCAGGCCTAGAAAAGCGAATCGAATAAGGCGTATTAGGCGAAAGGGCTAGCGCATAATCGCCATTCATATCGGTAGAAGTTTCTACAGTGCTCTGGGTACGCAGATTGGCTGCAATGACCTTTACACCAGCAATGGAAGCTCCATTGAGTGCACTGACTACTTTACCTGGATACTCTTCACCTAGTCTGGTGAGTGATACTTCTAAGCGACGACTATTATTAAGGCCTACGGTACTCACTTGAAGGGTGGAAGAAAGGTACCCCTCCTTGCGGATCACTACCCGACAGTTGAGACCTTGAACTGCCTGAAAACTATATAAGCCACTGGCATCTGTTTGGAAAGCTTGCTCTCCACAGCTTGAAAAATCTACGATGGCAGCTTCCAAGGGTTGACCATCGGAAGCATTTTTGACGCGAATAACAATATTATCGGCAGAGCGGAATACCTTATAAATATCTTCATTCCCCTTTCCACCAGGTCGATTGGAAGTGACATAACCAATATTTTTGAAATCATCAAAAATAAAGCCATAGTCATCACGTGGAGAATTGACCGCATTACCTAAGTGATAAATCTTTAGGAAGCGTCCATTGGTACGTTCTGCTCTAAACACATCAAAACCACCAAAACCAGGGTGCCAATCAGAAGAAAAGTAGAGGGTTTGGTTGTGAAAATAAGGCGATAGCTCATTTCCAGGCGTATTCACAATAGGCCCAAGGTTTTCGGGAGCGCTCCACGTATTCCCCATCCGATACGACACATAAATATCAAATCCTCCAAAGCCATCTGGACGATCTGAAGCGAAGTACATCGTTTCGCCATCCTGCGAGATGGTAGGAAAGCCAGTAGAATAATCCGTACCATTGTAAGCGTAAGGCCGTGAGTTCACCCACTGACCAGTAGAACTAATCTGTGCGATATGAAGCGATAGCTCCATCCCCGCAGAAGGAATCTGACGGGTACCATCTGTAAAATTATTTTTGGTATATACCACGTATTCGCCATTGGGCGCAAAAGCGAGAGGGCCAACATTGTACTCGTTTTCTAAGCCACTTTTCAGGAATACTGGAGGGTCTAAGAACTCATTAGCACCCAAACGAGAGCGAAACAACTGATTGTACGCTTTGCCTGTCCAGCCAGCACTTGTGCGCTGAATATCAGTGCGGGCTGAAGAGAAGGCGACTTGATTGCCTAAGAAAGCCGCGCCAAATTCAGCGGAGGGCGAATTGATAAACTCGTTGCTCACCAAGTAGGAAGAAGGAACTCCCAATTGTGTTTTTGCAAAATCACATGCCTGAGAGAGTCGATTACTCTCGGCCGGATCTTTTTGCTGATAGGCTCGGAGGACTTCCTTCGCTTCATCGTAGCGCGCCAGTGCGATTAGGGTTTTACCCAAACGCAAGAGGGGCTCCGAAACGAATGATTTGCGCTGTTGCTTTGACTTTTCGATCCATTCGCGGTAGCGGCTTTCGGCCTGCTCCATCTGGTTGGTGTAGAAGTAGCAGTCCGCTAATTTAGCAATAGCATCCAAATTGTTGGGACGCCGGTCCAGCGAAAGTAAATAAGTTTGAATGGCCAAATTATAGGCATGTAGTTCATACTGCTTATTGGCTTTAATGATTGGTGTAGTAAACTGGGCTGAAGTGGTCACATAAGTAGCCGTCGTCAAGATCAAGACTAGGCAAAGACTCCGAAGTGGATTCATAGGATGATACATAAGTTCATTTACAGCTGTAAAGCAAGATGGTATAATAGTATAATTTAACAATATACAATGTTTACGCACAGATAACGTCCTAAATTTAGAATTAATTGAATACAATAGCAAAATATTGAAAAAAAGGCACCAAAAAAATTACACCTTATTACTTTTTGTCTGCTTTTAGCTACCACTAAGGACTTTAGAAAAAATGACCTAAGCTGCCATAACTACTCCTCCTTATTCTCGGTTGCTTTGCAAAATGCAGATGTATATGCGCTGGTGCTTTTTTCTTTTCTTCTTTATTGGACTTTCGTCAAATGCAAACGCTCAGAGTTTGGATGCTGTGCAAGGGCAATTGGTAGTGGGCCTAGAACGAGGGGCATACCTTCAAGAGGTATTAGTAGGGGACATGCCTTGGTTGAAGCAGGTAGAAGTGCTTTCGCAAAATGCCGATTTGTACTTGCTCCATTTTGACCCCAGTCAGTATAGCTATCAGGATGTAGAAAAGGAGCTCTTGAGCCTTCCTCAAGTAGCTAGTACGCAGCCCAATTATTTGATGGAGCTGAGAGCCTATGAAGGGAATGATCCTCATGTGGAGGAGCAGTGGGCTTGGTGGAACTATGGACAAGAAGAGGGATTGCCAGGGGCAGATATTGGGGCTTACCACTTTTGGGCATATGGCAATGGCGCGCAGACCGCCTATGGGGATAGTATTGTAATCGCACTGATCGATAATGGGATACACCGCTCACATCCTGATTTGGAGGGGCAGATTTGGGTGAACGCCCAAGAGATACCTAACAATCAGCAGGATGAGGATGCTAACGGATATATCGATGACTACCTAGGGTGGAATATAAGCACTCAAAATGATTTGCTACCGCACGGTAGCCACGGAACAAAAGTAGCTGGAGTGATGGTGGCTAGCGCCGATAATCAGATTGGAGGGGTAGGCTTAAGCTGGGGCGCAAAGCTGATGGTGTTGAATTGTACGCTTGGCTCACTATCCGAATTGATTTTAGCATACGACTATGTGCTTAGCATGCGGCAATTGTATGAGCAATCGAACGGTGAACAAGGAGCGTTTGTGGTAGCTACCAATACGAGTTGGGGAGTAGATGGCCTTTTTGAGCATCATGCGCCGGCTCTGTGCGATTTCTATGACCTGCTAGGCGAATCAGGCGTATTAAGTTGTGTAGCTACTTCTAATTTGCCAGTTAATATAGATCAACAGGGCGACCTGCCTGCTACTTGCAGCAGTCCATACGTAATAAGTGTAACGGCATCTAATCGGCAGGATGAGCGCACCTTTGGAGCTTACGGGCAGAATTCTGTCGATCTAGCAGCTCCTGGTGCCGCTATATTTACTACTTCAGTAAATGGGCATGACATTATCTCAGGAACTTCTTTCGCCACACCGATGGTCAGTAGCAGTATTGCACTGTTGTATTCTACTCCCTGTAGCGCAGCATTTCCAGCAGAGCAAACAGCTGGTAGTCAAGCATTACAAGTAAAGCAATGGATAATAGATGGTGTCGATGAATTGAGTGGTTTTCAAAATATCACGCTAAGTGGTGGGAGACTCAATGTGGGCAATAGTTTAGCAGAGGCACTGGCTCTCTGCGATGATTGCCCCCAAGCTACTGATTTTAGCCTGACCCAATCAGTAAGTGGTTTGAGCCAGTTGAACTGGCGACCCCTTCCTAGGATTGACTCTGTTGTGGTATCGTGGCGACAGCTTGGTGCAATGGATTGGAATATGGTTACGGTGGGTGGTACCTTGGTAGAGTTAGATGAGTGGGGTGCTTGTAAGCGCTACGAGGTAAAGACGCTATCTTATTGTGCAGCAGGCGCTGGGATAGCATCACCTGTAAAAATAGTTCAAGCAGGAAATTGCTGTGAGCGGCCTACTCTGACAGTGGATTGGCAAGAAGACCGACTTTGTATTGAAACGGTATTTGCGCAAGCAGGAACTATACAGCTCTGGCGAAATGGAGCGCTAGTAGAAGAAAAATCATTGGATGCTACCCCTATCTGTTTTGAGCAGATGGCACACTGTGAAGGCTACCAGCTCATTGTCCAGCGAGTATGCTCTAGTGAAATTCAAACTTATCAATATGAGCAGTTGGAAAGTTTTTGTGATCCGTGCCAACAACGATCGTATTGCCTCTCTCACAGTCAAGAGATGGGTACTGCTTGGCTTTCACGGGTAGCTATCGGAGATTGGGACTTCGCCTCTGGCCCTGATGATGGGTACGGTCAGTTTATGGAAAGTGGCCCTCAACTCGAAATCGGGTCAACCTATTCCATTAGCCTGCAGCCGGGTTTCCTACATTTTGAACAAGAAGAGTATTTCCGAGTGTGGATTGATTTTAATCAAAATGGAGTATTTGAAGCAACAGAACTGGTGGTAGACCCTGGCTACACTTCTGCGGTAGCCCTGCAACAATCGCTTTCGATACCAGCATGGGCACAGCCTGGTAAGACGCGAATGCGTGTTTCTATGAAGTATCTTGGATTTGGTGAAGAACCACCCGGCCCTTGCGAGACTTTCGCCTTTGGCGAAGTAGAAGATTATTGTGTGGAGCTGATGGGCGGAACGCTAGTGAGCACACAGCAGCTAGACCGTGCAACGAATTGGAGCGTAAAACTGCTAGGCAATCCGATTGCTTCCATACTCCAAATAGAGGTAGAAGCCGCTAGGCCTGAAGAACTAATGGTGCAGCTTTACAACAGTCAAGGTCAAGTGGTCTACCATACGCCCAAGTTGATGGTATCAAGTGGTCGTACATCGCTAGACATCGTACCCACCCAGGCTCTTCCGAAAGGGATATATTTCTTGCAAGTGGCAGATAGAGATTATTCGACTACCCTTAAGGTACTAAAGCTTTAAGCCAAATGATGCGCTCGATCGAGCATCAGCTCAAAATTGACGCGCTGCTTAATCAGCTCAATAGCTCGTTTCGCCTTCCAGGGCGTGCGAGTGTTAATCTTCACTTCAATTCGGCTGATCTTAACTACTGAACCATAGGTATCTAGCTCAGTAGTAATTACCGGAATATCATGTTCTCTAAAGTAAGGGTTTTGCAATTCCTTCTCACTATACCAACGCGCATGGCGACCATCCCCCGTGACTAGTACTCCCGATAGAGGCGGCTTGTCTAGCTTTTTGAGCTCGGTAATGCGCTGAATTTTGGCGACAGCCTCCTCCAAACGCTTGATGCTAACTACCAACAAGATATTTTTGAAAGTGCTAAACTCTTCTGCATCGACCAATGAACCGGCTACTATATCTTCTACTCGGTTATACAGCTTGTGGGAGTTGAGGAGTACTTTACCATCTACTGCTCTGATGATGGTTTCGATAATGGGAAAGGAGAGTGTCTGATCGTAAGGTAACATCCCGAGAATAGGGATATTTAATTTTTTCAGCTTAATCTTCAGAAAGTGCTCTACCATATCCATCTTATCGGGCCGCACCTTATTGACAATAACCCCCAAAATGGGAACTCCAGATTCCCGAAAGAGTGCCAAGCTCATATTTAAGCGGTCGATAGTATTACCTATGCCCCCCTCCACGATCATGACCACCCCAGCATTTAATAGCTTAGCAACATCAGCATTTGATAAATCCACAACGGTGCCCACACCAGGATGCCCGGTTCCCTCATACACTACAATGTCATGCCGCTGGTTGAGGTACTTCGCCGCAGCTACTACAGAAGGTCTAAAGTCAAAAGCTGCTGGGTCTTCTAGATATTCTCTGGAAGTATTACGGGCTAAAACTACTGGGCTATGATAGTGTGGTAAGAGTTCAAAATCTAAAATGTCGGAGAAGAGTACTGCGTCTTTATCGACTTTAATGTCATTGACCATGAGGTATTTTTGACCTACTGGTTTGCAGTATCCAGTATTAAATCCTAATAACTGAAGGTTGGCCATAATTCCGAGAGTGGACGTCGTCTTCCCGATATGCTGACCTGTGGCGGCTACGTAAATTGGGCGCATAGTTGGTATTTTGAACCATTAAGTAACAGCCAAAGGATAAGTTCCGCATTTTGGCAAGGGTGTTTTGCTCTAAGACAAGGCGAAAAACGCAGGCGATGCCCTAGTATCGACGAGGCTTTTCAACGCAGTATTAGAGCAAAAGAGCCAGCCATAAATCGAGAATTTATTCTTTGACTGTTACTAAACTAAAATAAATAAACTAAGTTTAGCAACGATTTTTATTGTAAGATTTTTCTATTTGTCTGAGTAGTGGGATTCTGGCAATAATTTATATATTTGGTAGGCAGAAGCAAAAGTAAGCGATGGCGGAAAGCTATATACATCCTGAATTCAAAAAGTTTAAGTTTAGAGAACTGAAGGTCTACTCCTCCACAGAGTGGTTGGCAGATAATAAGAAAAAATATCGGCAGGTATTTGACCGCTATGATACTTCCTATATCTATGCGGAGCTTTCCTTTTATAATAAGATGTTCGATGAAGAGGATTGGGAGATTAATGTAGAGCTTCGGTGCTATTCGTTGAAAAAAGGCAGACGGGAGCTGTGTGCCTTACCTTTTCGTCGTAAAGTGAGTAAGTACGATAATGTGGTATACATCCGCGAGGGATGGGGCAACAAAAACGAAGGTGCTTTTTGGAAAAAGGGAACTTACTATTGGGAAGCGTGGATAGAAGGCGAGAAAGTGGCTACTAAGTATTTCTACGTTGAGGACGCTGGAAAAGACATGCTTTTGGGTGAAAACCCCTACCTCGAAGTGCAGTCTTTTCGCTTGTACGAGGGCCCTTATGATGATGTGATAGAAGATGATCGGGTGTACTACAAGTATTTTAGCAGTGAGGAAACCCGCTATATTTATGTAGAGATTAACCTGCAAAACCTCTTTACCGAGAAGGCTTGGCAGTGTGAGTTGTTTACGAAGTTTTATAATGATGCGCGCGAGCTAAAGGGGCAGGTGGTACGTTTGCAGCGGATTGAAAAGCGCGACGAAACGATTCGTATCACAGCAGGATGGGGATCTAATGTAAAAGGATCCTGGCGGCGTGACCGCTACACGGCAGAGATCGTATTCATGGATCGGCTATTGGCAGTTGTGCCTTTTGAAGTAGGGGAGGATTTTGAAGAAGGTGTTTCTGGAGTGATGCTCCCTAATCGTCAGGCGCCGCTGATCTTATCACCAGAAGAAGATATTAATCAAACTTTTGAGGAGGTAATCGGCAAACTGGATGCTTTGATCGGCTTGAATGCGATCAAGCGGCAAGTGCGGGATCATGCGCAGTACATCCAGTTTTTGCAACTACGAAAAGAACGTGGGTTTGAAGAGAAAGAAGAAATAAATGTTCACTCGGTCTTCATTGGCAACCCGGGTACCGGTAAGACTACCGTGGCCAAAATGATGGGCCGCTTATATAAGAAAATGGGCTTGCTCACCAAAGGGCATGTGATGGAAGTCGATCGGGTAGACTTAGTGGGAGAATATATTGGTCAAACAGCGCCCAAGGTTAAAGAAGTGATCGAGAAGGCGAGGGGGGGAGTGCTATTTATTGATGAGGCTTATTCCTTGGCTCGTTCCAATGATGACACCAAAGATTTTGGTCGCGAAGTAATCGAGATATTGGTAAAGGAAATGTCGAATGGACCTGGCGATATGGCGGTTATTGTCGCAGGCTACCCCAAAGAGATGAAGCATTTCTTGGATTCGAATCCAGGCTTAAAGTCGCGCTTTAAGCTCTACTTTGAATTCCAAGATTACCTCCCGCAAGAGCTATCACAAATTGCAGCCTATGCCTGCGAGGAGAAAGGCGTACAGCTGACGACCAAGGCAGGTAAGAAAATTGATGAACTGATTATCCAAGCTTTCCGTAAGCGGGATCGCTCCTTTGGCAATGCGCGTTTTGTATTTGATCTAATCGAAAAATCGAAGATCAACTTGGGCTTGCGCGTGATGGCGCTCGAAAATCCCTATCAGCTAGAGAAAAATATGCTGGCTACCATTGAGCTGGAAGATGTGGAGAAAGTAGACATTAAGACGAAGCCAGAACTGCCCAATATTCCAGTCGATGAGGAGTTATTGCAGGAATCTTTAGATGAGCTGCACCGGATGATTGGGATGGAAAATATCAAAGCGCAGATTACGGAGCTGGTGCATTTGGTGCGCTTCTATCGAGAAACGGGCCGCGATGTGCTCAATAGCTTCTTTTTGCACACGGTTTTTATTGGAAATCCAGGTACAGGGAAAACGACAGTTGCTCGCATTCTGACTAAAATATACAAAGCACTTGGCGTACTAGAACGGGGCCATATGGTCGAAACCGACCGCCAGGGCTTGGTTGCTGGTTTTGTAGGGCAGACAGCGATTAAAACCGCTGAAAAAGTAGAGGAATCACTTGGTGGCGTTCTGTTCATCGACGAAGCCTACTCACTGACGATGAATACTACAGGCCGTACGCAAAACGGTGATTTTGGAGATGAAGCTATTCAAACGCTACTCAAGCGCATGGAAGATCACCGTGGTAAGTTCTTCCTATTTGTAGCTGGTTATCCCGACAATATGGAAGCCTTCCTCAAGGCCAACCCAGGGTTGAATTCTCGCTTTGACAAAGTGCTAAAATTTGAAGATTATCAGCCGGAGGATCTCAACCACATTGCCCTGATGATGCTGGAAGAGCATAAGCTGGTGCCTAGCCCCGAAGCTGCCGAGCATTTGAAAAAATACCTAACGTTCTTGTACGAATATCGCGATAAATACTTCGGCAATGCCCGTACGGTAAGAAATGTAGTCAATGAAGCAGTCAAGCATCAAAACTTGCGCCTTGCCGCCTTACCTCCTGAAGAGCGTGAAACGGCTTCGCCAAATGTACTCACCTTGGATGATGTGGCTGTATTCAAGCTAGACAAGAGCAGTTTTGTTTTCAATAAGCAAACCATTGGTTTTAGGGGAGCTTCTAGATAGCTTTCTTACCCCAAAAGCCAAGTCGCCAGGGCTTTTGCCAAGCAGGTATCGCAGTAAGGTGTTGAGGATGCGTAGCAGCCTCGTCAAAAAATAGCATTCCATAGTGGTAAAGCTCCATCGATCTGCTCACTATTGGTAACTCTTTCAGCTTTTCCCAAGCACTTACCATTTCTTCCGACCAATTAATGTCAGCAATAATGAGTACTGATTTTGGATGCAAGTAGGGCAAAATGGTGCGTACATAGACTAGCGTAGATTCCCGTTGGTGATCTCCATCTATGTAGCATAGGTCTACCTGTTTTAGCTGTTCTAGTGCTTTTGGTAGTGCTGCTGCAAATGGCGCATTGAGCAGTTGGATATGGGGAGTAGATAGCGCATCAAAATTTTGGGCAGCCAAGCGGGCTGTCTGCGGGCAGCCTTCTATCGTAATCATTCGGGCGTGGGGGGCCGCTGCTGCTAAATAGAGGCTAGAGATGCCCAGGGAAGTACCCAGCTCTAAGATAGTCTTGGGTTTAAAATGAAGGACGGCGCGAAAGAGCTGCTGTCCCACGGTAGCAGAAATAGCTGCGCCCTGGGTAAGCGAGCGGATTGTGCGCGCTTGAGTCGCTTTTACTTTGGAGCCCGCACCATAATCAACCGTTTGAACAATAGTCTGGGAACTCGCTAAGCGTTCTCGTAGCCCTTCGATAATGGGGAAGGCGTAAAACGTACGGGTATCTTCTAAGATATTTTCCACGACAGTGGCCAAAAAAGGCGAATGGACATCGTGGCGCGTCTGTGCTCGCCAGTAGTAGTGGAGGTATCGTTTTAGAAGGAAGAGCCTTACGCTTAGCTTTGCCATAGGTAGAAAATGATTCGCTTCAATTGCATCAAATCCAAATCCTTTCTTGCCTTTAATTTTTGCTTTGTAGCGGAGTCTAGTGGAATTGAGCTTAGTTTTCGCCTCAAGCCGGCGGGGCTCTTCATTTTTTCATCGCCAAAAAACGAAGCAAAAAGGCTAGAACAGGCAAACTCCTCCGTCAAACAGTGCCTGTTCAGGCAGCCGCCACCAAATAAAACGTGTTCCGAGACAGCTTTCATTTCGATGTATTCAAACTAAAAATGGTTAGAAAAATGCGGCATTTTCGGCTTAAAAGCCTAATTTTCGATCACAAAGCTAAAGTTTTATGTCATTATTTCAACTTCGCGGGACACTTAGTAAGCAACAAAATATCTTGTTGGGGATCATTGGCTTGGTGCTATTTGTTCTAGTTTGGTGGGCCTTAGCGGAATTGTTCTCTGACCAGAAACCAGTAGTGGATTTTGATCCGGTCTTACCCTCTCAGATCAATCAAGATAGTGCGGAAATTCAGGTGAATGTAGATTCACTCATCCGAGCGGATTCGATTAAATTGGCGAATGCTACAGAGTTTGAAAAGGTTTACCCACTGTTGCCACCGCCGCATCGGGTGGTCGGCTCTTACCCGACTTTATGGCGAGAAGATGCACTGGTAAGTAATACCTTTCGGTCAATTTGGCTCAACCTCCAAGGCTACTTTTGGGCAGTTATTATCTCTATACCAATTGGCTTTTTGATTGGGCTACTTCCACTCTTTAGGGGCTTGTTTAGCAAACAGGTAGATGCGCTTCGCTATCTGCCGCTCACAGCACTTACGGGACTTTTTATCATTTGGTTTGGCATTGAAGATCAAATGAAGATTGCTTTTCTGGCTTTTGGTATTATTGTATACTTACTACCGGTAGTGGTGCAGCGTATTGATGAGGTACAGGGCGTTTACCTCAAGACAGTTTTTACGCTTGGTGCAAAAGCTTGGCAGACCATTCGTACCGTTTACATTCCTTCTGTGATGGCCAAATTAATGGATGATATTCGAGTGCTTACTGCTATTTCTTGGACGTATATTATTATTGCAGAGCTATTGAACCGGCAGGGTGGTATAGGGTCACTCATTTATATAAAAGCTCGACAGGGACAAATTGAAAAGGTCTTTGCCATACTCATCATCATCATTTTGATTGGCTTTTTGCAAGACCGTATTTTTGTATACATCGATCGGCGGCTATTTCCACACAAGTACTACAAGACAGCTATTCCAGGGATCAAAGAAGTGGAGTATGGAGTACTGGCAATTTTGGGTTCTGTAGCTTTAGGTTTATTACTAATTGCGGTAGTTCCCGCATTAGCAAGTATTATAAATCAACTGATGGTAGTGACTACAGTTGCAGGCCTATTATTGGTGCTTTACGGGGAATTCAGAGTGCAAAGTGCCTCTGCTGAATAGACTTGTTCCGCCAGTCACGAATGAGCGAAAGCGTAGCAAATTTTATTCTGAACAAGGCAAAAAATGTAGGCGATGCCCAAGCATCGGCGAGGCTTTTTAACGTAGTGCAGGATGAAATCTTGCCGCTTGCAGCCATTTAGTGGCTGGTGAAACAAGTCTAATACTTAAATCATGAGCATTTTTCCAGATACAGATAAGAACAATATTATAGAATTAGAAGGCATTGGCCAGAGCTATGACGGCGGCGAGAATTGGATCATCCAAAATGCCCGCTTCTTAGTAGAGGATAAGCCCAATCAGGGGCAATTTGTGGTGATATTGGGCATGTCAGGCTGTGGGAAATCGACGATACTCCGCTACATTGCCGGCCTTCAACAACCTACTGAGGGCAACGTCTTGATCCACGGGAAACCCGTAGATGACAGCTCCCGCGTCAGTATGGTGTTCCAGCAGTATTCTTCTTTACCTTGGATGACCGTGCTTGATAATGTAGCTCTAGCGCTGCAATACCGAGGCATTCCGCTCAAGGAACGGCGAGAAAAAGCAATGGAGATGATCGAAATGGTGGGGCTAAGCGGGCACGAGCACAAATTTGCACAGTATCCTACCTTGTCTGGTGGCCAATTGCAGCGCGTAGCCATCGCACGAAGCTTAATCGCCAATCCTGATGTGCTATTGATGGATGAGCCTTTTGGTGCTTTAGACATCAACACACGCTTGCAAATGCAAGATTTACTCGCCAATATCTGGATGAAGTTTCATCCAACGATCATCTTTGTCACGCATGACATTTCTGAAGCGGTTTATTTAGGAGATGATATTTTCATTATGAAAGCAGCCCCCTCTCGCTTTGTCGAGCACATTCACGTAGACTTACCCTACCCGCGCACCCGCGAGATCAAGCGCTTGCCTCACTTTGTAGAACTGGTACATGAGGTAGAGGATAAGATGATTAGTGTAGCGGAGATGGGGTAGTGCTAGTCTGTTTCACACCCACTATTGCTACGCCGGCGCCAGCGGCTGCCCACCAAGCCATTATCAATAAAATTAATGGATAGCGTAAAGCCTGCAAAAAAGTACCAATCGGCACTGCTGTTGTCTCCCCGGCGCGTTCCGGTTGGCACCTGAGTAGGCACATCGATATTTTCCAGCTCTCCGGTACGATTGCCTAAGGCAGCAGCCAATTCACCATTTGCGGCAAGCAACTCATCGAAAGCTACATAGGTAGTACTCACATCATCTAGGTAATCTGTAAAAGCCCGGCGGGCCCCTACTTCAAAACCAAGATTCCAAGTATCATTAATGGAATACTTAAAGCCCAACCCAAGAGGAATGGCAAAAGTAGAAGTGCCATAGGCCGCCTCTCGACCTGGTATACCTTGCCCTTCTGTGCCCAATGGCTGAAGATCATAGGTTTCACCTTGGTATTCTGCTCGGGGGTTAAACCAAGCTAGTGCAATACCTGCAAAAACATAGGGCGAAAACATGCGCTCATTATTGTAGGGCTGATAACCCAAAATATTGAATTCTCCTATCAGTGCTGCCTCGTAAATATTAGAGCGAAAGCTCAAATTGCGAAGGCGTACCACCTCTTCACTGGAATTGGCGTCTTCACCTGATATCCAGCCGTATTGGCCATTTAGCCGCAAGGCGACCCAATCATTGAAGTTGTAGCGCGCAAAAAGACCGCCGGTAGCACCGGTTTCACTGAGGTAAACGGTATTGGAATTGTTGGATAAATCACCCATATAATTGGAAGCGCCTGCCATTAGGCCCACCTCAAAATGCTGAGCGTGTAAACCAAAACCTATTAAAATTGCTATAGCTAATAAGATATTCTTCATCTTCATTATGATTATTCAATTGCAAAAGTAAGGCAACTTTTATAAAAAAAAGCTCGTTCTTTTGTACAATGCTAATAGCTTCTATTTTTTGTTCTCAAATCCTTAGTACTATGAATAGTAAATTTTGTTTGACTTTAATCGGTCTGCTTTTGGCTGGCGCTGTGTTTGCCCAGCAAGCTCCCGACGAAACTCCTAAGAATTGGTTTAACCTCGACCCAGCTGTGAATGGCGTGCCCGGCATTAGCGTGGAGCGGATGTACCGAGAATTATTAAAAGACAGAACACCACAGGTGACCATCGTAGCCGTACTGGACAGTGGAGTTGATTTCGAACACGAAGATTTGAAAGAAGTAATGTGGGTCAATCAGGGAGAGATTCCAGATAATGGTATCGACGATGACAAAAATGGCTACATCGATGATATTCATGGTTGGAACTTTATTGGAAATCCAGATGGAACAAATGTGGAAGCGGATAACCTGGAAATGACTCGTCTGTACGTTATTTATCGCGATAAGTATAAAGATAGAGACCGAGCAGATTTATCGAAAGAAGAGCAAGAAGAATACGATCAATACAAAGAATGGGATACCTTGATGGAGGAGAAAAGAGCAGCTGCGCTGCCCGATATGGAGCTGTATGGCAACATCAATAAATTTTTGCAAGCCCTGCATGAAGCGATCGGTAAAGAACCGGAAGAAGTGACCGAAAAAGATATTGTAAAAATTCAGCGAGGTAGTAAAGATCAAATGCTGGTTCAAGCAGCAAGTATTATGCTGGATTTGATTGGTCAAGGGAATACGTACGCAGAATCTCTAGAGGGCATTTCGCAGATGGCTGAAAGTGCCTATGTGGATTATAATTACTATTACAATCCAGAGTATGATCCTCGCGATATTGTAGGGGATAACTATGAAGACCCCAATGAGCGCTTCTATGGGAATAGTGATATTATTGGCAACGATCCATTGCATGGCACGCATGTCGCTGGCATTATTGGCGCCCAGCGCAAAAATGGGATTGGCATGGATGGTGTGGCCGACAATGTACGCATTATGGGCGTGCGGATGCTACCGCCTCATGGCGATGAGCGCGACAAGGATATCGCCAATGCGATCTATTATGCAGTGGATAATGGAGCAAGTGTGATCAATATGAGCTTTGGTAAAGGCGCAAGTCCTTACAAGGATGTCGTGGATAAAGCGATGAAATACGCAGTAGATAATGATGTAGTGATTGTGCACGCAGCAGGGAACGATGCCAAGAAAAATGAATTTGGCAACAACTATCCCAATGATCGCTTTGACGATCAAGGCTGGTTTAAGCCTTCAGCAGTAAAGACCTGGATAGAAGTCGGCGCGATTGGCCCAAAATATGGAAAAGACATGGTGGCTGGTTTTTCCAACTATAGCTCGGAGATCGTAGATGTATTTGCTCCTGGTGAAGAGATTTATGCAACTGCCCCCGGCAATAAATACAAGTTTTTGCAAGGTACCAGTATGGCCGCGCCGGTAGTGAGTGGGGTAGCAGCAGTGCTCCGCTCGTATTTCCCAGAATTATCTGCCAAGCAGATTAAGGATATAATTGAGTCTGCTGTAGTCAAAGAGAATGATATGGTATATCTACCTGGTACAGACACTCTGGTGAATTTTGCTGACTTGTGTACAAGTGGCGGTACGTTGAATGCCTATAAAGCTGCTCAGATTGCAGCAGGTGTGAAGGGGAAACGCCAGGCAAAGCATATGAAGAAATATATTCCAAAACCAGCTAAAGAAAAAGTAGCCTTTCCATAAGCTATACTAACTAAAAAAATGGCAGTACTTCAAAAAGAAGTCACCGCCGTTTTTTTCTAGTGAATGATCACCTCTTCAATCAAAGCTTCCCCCAATTCTTCATTCAAGATGCGCTTAATCTTATCTTTTCCATAAGAAAGCTCTTGCCGAAGGCTCGCGGATTGGATTTGTACGTACAGCTTATTTTTTCGGATTTTAATGGCTGTGGTGTACCTAGCGATAGGGGTGCCCATGTTTTTTTCCCAAAGCTCCTTGACCTTGGTTTGGGTCAGGCGATTTTTAAGGCGATAAGTTTCTACCATGTCCTTAAGGACTTCTTTTAAGCTATTTCCTGTTGTGTCACTCATGATAATTAAGGCATTAAAGTTGAGCACTACCATTGCTGATAGTGTATAAACGATAAGTAGTTTCAAATTTTTGTACGATAGCTTGTACTCTATCCTTGTGTGTATCAGTAAGAAAGATCTGTCCGAAGTCTGAAGCCAATAACAAATTCAAGAGCTGGGTTACTCTTAGTGCATCTAATTTATCAAAAATATCGTCGAGTAGTAGGATAGGTTTTCTATTTTTTTGTCGTTTTAACACATCGTACTGCGCCAATTTTAGGGCCAGCACGAAACTTTTGAGCTGCCCCTGTGAAGCGAAACGCTTTAGTAGTCGGCCTTCCAGCTCAAATAAAAGGTCGTCTCGATGTGGTCCTGCACAGGTGCGCTGCAAAATCCGGTCGCGCTCCAAATTAGCCGCCATCAATGGTAAAAACTCCGTTTCTAACAAGTTCGTCTTGTACTGGCAACCTACCGACTCCTGCCGATTAGATATTTCTTGGTAATAATGTTCCAGCGCTGGTATAAAATCGTTCAAAAATTCCGCTCGTTGATTTACTATGTAAGATGCCGCAGGCGCCATTTGGTTGTCATAAGTCTGTAAAAGGGTGGTGTCGAAGCGTCTTTCTTCTCCAAATCGCTTCAAAAGGGCATTGCGCTGTTTGAGGAGTTTATTGTAGCGTATCAGCTCAGCCAGGTAGCGAGGATGGAGTTGAGAGAGGGTATTGTCGAGCAGTTTTCTTCGAGCTTCGCTTCCTTCGGTGACCAGGCGGGTATCATCTGGCGCAATCATTACTACTGGAATCAGACCCACATGCTCTGCCAGCTTTTTGTAGGCAATGCCGTTTCGCTCTACCTCTTTTTTCTTTCTAGGAATAACTTTTACAACGATCTGCTCCTTTTTTTGATCGAGCTTAAAATGGCCTTCTAGCCGAAAAAAGCCTTCTCCATGCCGTACAATTTGTCCATCAATAGCATTGAAATGGCTCTTACCCATGCACAGGTAGTAGATGGCATCTAAAAGATTGGTCTTGCCCATGCCATTATTGCCTACAAAACAATTGAGCGTAGGCGAACAGTCAATGGATTGAAAGTCGTAGTTCTTAAAATTGGTTAGCTTAAAAGACTGGAGTTGCAAAGGCAATGCTTAATTGTTACACGCAAACTTAAGACTTCTTCGCAAACAAGCGCAAATGAGGCTTGTTTTAATATAGATTCCTGAGAAATCGTTATCTTTGGGATCGTAAAAACGTCATATTAAAAACAAACCAGAATTGTGGTAGAAAAAAAGAAAACAACAAGCAGAAAGCGAGCAAGAAAACCTGCATTTAGCAAAGAGACATACCTAAACTGGTATGAAATGATGTTGCGGATCAGACGATTTGAAGAGCGGGCGTTAATGGCTTACGGCCAACAAAAAGTGAGAGGCTTTTGCCATGTATATATAGGACAAGAAGCGGTAGCTGCCGGAATCGAGTCAGCTATCCGTCCAGAGGATGCTATCGTAACCGCGTATCGTCAGCATGGTACAGCGATCGGCAGAGGGCTGGATCCCAAGGCGTGCATGGCAGAGCTATTCGGTAAAGCTACTGGTGTGGTCAAAGGAAAGGGTGGCTCCATGCACTTCTTCTCAAAAGAACACCGCTACTTTGGCGGAAATGGTATCGTAGGTGCCCAGATTCCTATTGGTACCGGCATCGCTTTCGCGGAAAAATATAAGGGCACGGATAATCTATGTGTGACCATGTTTGGAGATGGCGCAGCGCGCCAAGGTGCTTTATACGAGTCGTTCAATATGGCAATGACTTGGAAACTACCAGTCCTCTACATCGTAGAAAACAATGGCTATGCCATGGGAACTTCCGTAGAGCGTACCAGTAATGTCACTGATCTCTCCAAGTTAGGCTTATCCTTCGATATGCCAAGCGTAGCTGTAGATGGCATGCGCCCCGAGACCGTACACGAAGCCGTAGCCAAAGCCGCCGAGCACATCCGCGCAGGCAATGGCCCGTACTTCTTAGAAATTCGCACCTACCGCTACAAAGGCCACTCCGTATCTGACCCAGCGAAGTACCGCACCAAAGAAGAGGTACAAAGCTACAAGGATCGCGACCCCGTAAAAATCACGGAAGCCAATATCTTAGACAACAACATCGCAACCGAAGATGAGATCGCAGCGATCAAAATCGCCATCAAAGAGGAAATTGCGGAAGCCATGAAATTTGCGGAAGCTTCTCCATTCCCTGATCCTTCCGAGTTGTATACGGATAACTACGTACAAGAAGATTATCCATTCTTGACGTAATTGTCTGATTGGTTAAACTATAAAATGCCGAGCTTGATGATTTGAGTTCGGCATTTTTTATTTACATCGCTTTTATCATCTCTCCAATATTAAGCATAACCCCATCCAACACCTCAAAAGATTGCTTCCAATCCATCGTCTGCCAAGGGGACTCAGGTTCTGCAAGCATCACTTTTTGAGAATCTGTGAAAATCCAGATCACCCCCCTAAAACACCCTCCAAACCGGCTCCCTAGCAAAAAGCGCCTTGGATTCCTGAAGGTACTCATTCATCAATCTGGGTTGCTTATGTAAATACTGTTCGGTACTATCACTCGCGGGTTCGGGTACTTTTACGGCCAGTTCATCTAGCTCAATGATGTGTTGGGCGAGCCAGAGGGGGAGCTTGGCTCGCTTAGTGAGATTTTTTAGCAAGTCTGCTTTCGGAATATTAATGTACTGTATCGTTCGGCCGGTTACGGTGGAGAGACGCTCTGCCATTTCGTAGTGATTGATAGCCTCTGGACCAGTGATTGTAATAGCAGTTTCTGGAAGAGGCGCTTCTTGTAAGAGTAAGTCCGTGGCAATGGACGCTACATCTCGCGCATCCACATAGTTGCGAGGCGCATTGTCCATTGTACCAAAGAACTTCCCAAATTTTCGGATCGTAAAGGTGTTGCGTTCCCAGTTCTGCATGAAGGCATAGGGGCGCAGGCAACAATATTCGATGCCACTGCGATCAAGTGCTGCTTCAATTGTGCGGTGCCATTTGGCGACTTCTACCAACTCCACCGGCTGAATATCAGGTGCAGAGAGCTTGACGATTCGCTTGATCCCATATTTCTGGGCCGCTTCGATGACATTCTGTTCATACTCGACCTGATTGGGGTGTGTAGCAGTGAGTAGAAAAATAACATCTGCGTGCATGCAAGCAGCATTGACCTCATTTGGGTTAGCTAAGTTGGCGCTGACATAAGTAAGATTAGTGTAACCATTGACTGAGATAGGATGTTGGCGGCTAGGATGCCGCAGTACCCCTCTAACGTTACAATCTTTTGGTATCAAATTCTGCAAAACATGTCTACCAATTGTGCCAGTGCAGCCAAAGACAACGATCGTTTTCTGATAGTTTTTCATACAGCTATTTTTTGAAGTGGATTCGTGAGGGTAACAATGGCTGTTCCAATAAAGGCGGAAAGTACAATATCAAAGGTATACGCTTCCAAATTCAGCAGGTATACCAATAGGAGTGCTAGTAAAATCATTGGAATACCAAGCAAGAAGACCATTCGAAAGCGGTGCAACAAAAAGATTTGCTTTCGCTGAAAGTAGGCCAAGATGAAAAAGCATATTATTGTAGCTAGTAGTGACGGTATGGCAATGCTGGTATAACTTGCTCGTAGAAGTTCCTCATTGCCCATGAAATACGCGGGCAAGCCCGGCGTAATCCAAGGAGCAAAATAGGAGGGGAGGGCAGCTTTTAAAAACTGCTTTCTGCCAAATAGAGGCGTCGATGGTGAATTATTGATGGTGTGCATACTTAGAATGGTCTTAGACTATTTTGAATTTTTCTGATCGGATTAAACTTGATGCCAATACTCACAAAAGGTTGTTTAAAATCGGCATCAAAGTCGTGTAGCGATTGGTCATCTGCATCGCGGAGCTCATAATCATTCCAGACTGCTTGGGTGACTCTGAAGAGGATTCCTACAGAAGGCGTCACCCAATAATTGTATTCCGCCCCAGCGGAAACAACTGTGAAAACAGCGCGATCAGCTTGGTCAAGTTGGCTTACAGCAGTTGGGCCACTGAGGTTTGCAGAGAAGTCATTCAAATCAGCCAATACTTTAATGGAGTGTTTGTTGTTGATGTCCCATTTTACGTAAGTATTTGGTATACCAAGTACAAACGACCACTGCTCATTGAGGCGAGCTTTGATGTGGGTAAGTGGCACCAGCTGGGGCGTCCCGTTGAACGTAACGTAAGTCACGCCTGCTCCAAACTTAAAGTAACCTCCCCGTCTTCGCATGAGCGTATATTCTGCAAAAAGATTGCCATTAATACCCACATCATCCGATGATAAGTCTTCTTCTAAATTAGAAGTAATAAAAGGGGAAACAATCGCATTAATCGACCATTTATCCGACAGTCGGTAAGCAGCAACTAGGCTGTAATTGATGTTGTAGAACTGGTCGAGCGCACTTGAGCTTTCGCCAATGCTATCATCTTTGTAGTTAAAGCGGTGTACATCGAGGCCAAAGGTATTGAAGAGCGATAGCTGGCCGATACGGATAGGTGGTAGGCTGAGCTTCCCACTAAACCGTTGATATTCAAAGTCGTCAGAGATAACATTGGGTGGCGTATAATGGAAGTAGAACATATCTCGGTCAAGCACATTGACCTCGCCAGTAACCTGAGCCTTAGCAGTTTGATAAAGGCATAGCAGTGCCAGTAAAAATACAATCCTGTATTTTTTCATAGTAGTAGAAATTAGTTTTGTGATCAATTGAAGTGTACCCTCTTGCTGAGGACACTACAAAGATGCAGGGAAATAGAGCCACCAGAATTACCAAATGGTAATTAATGGAGCCTAGCGGATATTTTTTCGAATTCGACTCAATGAATTGGGCGTAATGCCGAGGTAGGAAGCGAGTTGCTTGAGTGGCACGCGGTGGATAGCTTCTGATTTTTCAAGGAGCTGTAAGTATCGCGTCTCCGCATCCATCGCTTGGAAAGAAATTAGAGATTCGACTACATTCAAAAAGGCATCCTCCATAATAAGGCGCCCAAAGGTTTCCCATTTAGGAAAGCGAGCATAGAAATCGTGCATTTTTTTTGCTTCGATACTGTAGATTTCCGACTCGCCAATAGATCGAATAGTCGCTTTGGAAGCTAGCCCAGATCGCAAAGCTTGTAAGTCGCTAAAAAAGTTTTGCTCAAAAATGAGCCATGCGGTAATCTCTTTTTCAGGAGTATCCAGAACAATACGAATGCCTCCCGAAGCAATGAAATAGTATTTGGTGACATACTGTCCCTCTCGGATCACTGCTTGATCTTTCTGAAAGGTTTTTGCTTGGAAAGCTGCTAAAATTTCTTGAAGCTGCACTTCCGGAAGGTGAACTTTGGATTGAATATAAGATTGCAGGATCTCCATGAAAACGAATATTTAATAGTGCAAGTATAAACCCTTTATTTCCCGTTTTCAAAAGATTGTTTATTTTTGCGTGGTTTTTAGGTAGCCCATAAGAAATGGGGGTGCCGAAGGCCAATCCTTAACAAACGAAAGAATAAAATGGCAAGAAGAAAAAAGTCGAATAAGAAAGCGGATGAAACGCTAGTAGACATTATTGAAGTAAGAGATAATGCGCAAAACTTTTTTGAGCGAAACCAGACCCTAGTGTTTGGCGTATTGACAGCAGCGGTACTGCTAGTGGGTGGTATTTTTGCGTACAACAACTTTTACAAAGCACCACAGGCAGAAGAAGCAGTGGAGCAAATGATGCAGGCACAGTATCAATTTGAGCGCGATTCTTTCGCTTTAGCACTGACTAATCCTGGCGGTGGGGCCTTGGGCTTTTTAGATATTATTGAGTCGTACGGCGGAACGCCAAGCGGCAACATTGCAAAATACTATGCAGGGGTTTCTTACCTCAATATAGGGGAATACGAAGCAGCTATCGACTTACTAAACGGGTTTAGTCCGAGTGGAGATATTACCCCTATTATGAAGAATGGGGTGTTGGGAGATGCCTACTCCGAATTGGGAGACTATGACGAGGCTTTCCGTTACTACCAAAAAGCAGTAAATGCTGGTGATAACGAAGTATTGACCACTTACTACCTGAAAAAACTAGGCTTACTACACGAGCGCAATGGTGAATTTGCGGAAGCAAAAGAAGCTTACGAGCGGATCAAGAATGAGTTTCCAACGACTACGGAGGGTGCTCAAATTGATAAGTATATCTCTAGAGTAACACAATAAGTGAAGATAAATGATTAGCAAAAAAAGCTGTTCGCACGGGTGGACGGCTTTTTTTGTGCCATCCGCTCAACAATGGGTGATAGGAAGCGTTAATTTGCACACTTCTTTACGAATCAAAGCACAAAAAACATGGCAACAGCCCTCAAAAATTTATCAGATTATTCAGAAGATAGCATGCCCTCTGCCGAGAAGATGACTTTTGGTATCGTCGTTTCAGAGTGGAATGCTGAGATTACGCATGCCCTTTATGAAGCTTGTTACGATACCTTGGTGAAGCACGGCGCCAAAGAAGAAAATATCCATGTAGCACAAGTGCCTGGTAGCTTCGAATTGCCCGCTGGTGCTAAGATGTTAGCCTCGTATCACAAAGCAGATGCCGTTATTTGCCTCGGTTGTGTCATCAAAGGAGAAACGAACCACAACGAATATATCAATCAAGCTGTTGCCAATGGCTTAACTACCTTGAGCGCGCTGTCTAGCAAGCCCTTTATTTTTGGGGTGCTTACGCCAAATACCATGGAGCAGGCCAAGGATCGCGCTGGCGGAAAGCACGGCAACAAAGGCGTGGAAGCAGCTGTAACAGCCATCAGAATGGCGGCCTTAAAGGAAAACTTTAAGACCTCTAAACCACAAATTGGCTTTTAGCTTTTAGCCTTCATTGGGAGCAACGACCTCCACCCATTGCCCCGCTTGGGTAGCACTAATCGTATTGTCATACATTGCACTGCAATTGACGGCGGGCAGGTAAAAACGCCCACGGTAAGCCGCATTAAGTTGGATGACAAACGTCTTGGTGCCACTCGCTGGTAAATCGAAGAAGGTATACACCCGATCATCGCGAAAATCTTGATAGTCGGGGCGAGCTTGTTGCTTTACATTCTGTACATTAGTTAGGCGTGTATTGAGTATTTCCCAACCCGATGGGAAAATCTGATTGAGCGCCAGCTCTCGATAGTAATCAGGGCGTTGCCCGGGGTGACTAATGGTTACTTCTGCTATGAAATCAGTGCCTTGAGGAATAGAACTGGGTACGATTGATTTGCCACTCAAATCCTTATACATAACGCTCATAATTAAGTCATTGGATAAATCTTCCTCTTGTCCTGCTAAGGGTTGGCCCGATAGGATAAGATTGGCAAAAAGTGTATTCTTACCCGTATTTTTTAGCGACACCTTTTTATTGGCGGTTTCTTCCATAGGCACTTCCATCTGTAGGATAGGTTTATTCGCACCTTGTTTTTTTTGCTGCCCACCGATAGTACTAGCAAAGCTCATTTGGTCCGCTACTTTGCCATCTCCCACATACTTCCCAATAGCCAAGAGGGCATACGAAACAGAGTGCGTACTCCACCATCGGTTGGCATTTAGCTGGTCAGCAATCGTTTTCACTTGTATAGCAGCTTCTTTTTGGTTGCCCAAAATGGTAAGGGTCTCCAGGATCATTGCCCGATCGCGCATGCCGCTGCCGTAGGTGTAAGAGAGCTCTCGGTAATCTTGCACATTAATAGCCGTATTTTTAATTAGGGCCTTTGCTACCTCAGCCTTACCTGCAACGGCATAGGCTGCTGCCAAACGCCAGCGTACAGAAGACTGCAAGCCCGATTGTTCGCGTAAGCGGTTCATCGAAGCAAAATCAGGCTGCTTGGCTAAAGAAAGGGTGTAGAGGCGATAAGCTTGCGTGAGATTGCTGGTGCCTTGGCTGTAAAAGCCATAACGCTGCCAGTCAGGATTCCACATTCTGGCCGTCTTTTTTTGGAATTGCTTCCAATTATCCAGCATATTTTGTGGCACAGCGTAGCCCAGCGCTTTAGCTTCGAGCAAGAAATGCCCGGCATAGCTAGAAGCCCATTGATCCGCATTTGCATTTCCTGGCCAGTAGGCAAAGCCTCCATTACTGAGCTGGAAATTCCGCAAACGATCAATGGTGGCCTGGATATTCCTTGGAATCGCTTTGCGCTGCTGATCGGTCGGTTCTAAAAGCTGATTCACATACAATTGTGGGAAACCACCCGATAGGGTCTGCTCTAGGCAGCCATAAGGGTAGCGAATTAAGTAATCGAGATGTTTTTCTAAGCGGAGCGGTGGAATACTAGACACTTCTAGAGTTCCTTCGTTCGTACCAGGCATCCCCACAGGCGCAAAGCCGGTCGACCAGCTTTCACCTGGCCCAAGCACCTCACTTTCTACCTTGGTGACGTAAGGGTTGGGGTTGCGAATATCAATCTCTATTTCGTGCTTCGCTTTATTGCTCCCACTTTCAGCAGTAATTAAGAATCGAGCAACACCCACTGCTTCTTTGATGTTGACGTCAAAATTGAGGATTTGATCTCCCGTACCATTAAAACGGGCAGTTAATGTATTGCCTCCATCGATACTAGCTCGCCCAGTAAGTTCCTCCACTTTCACCTTGACCGCCCGCACATTATTTTCCATGGCAAATACATTCACTGGCAATACCACTTGCTCACCTGGGCCTAGTACCCTGGGCAAGGTACCCAGCACCATGACAGGCTGTCGCACAGGGGTGCTTTGTTCAGCATTGCCATAAGCTCCGTTATTGGCTGCCACCACCATCGTTCTTACTGAACCGACATAGTTGGGCATGTCGATCGTGTGCTTGGCCGTTTTCCCTTTTTTGAGGTAAAATGGCCCCAAGTGTTTCACTACCGGCTTAAAGCGATTGGCCCGTTGGTCTTCAGGATTTACAGCCTCTGCTCCATCACCACCAATGCTCAGTATGCGCTCCAGCTCGCCACCATACGCACCCAGTACTTTATCAAATACATCCCAAGTCCGCACCCCTAGTGCTTCCCTGGCATAGAAGGTGTTCCACGGATCCGGCGTTTTATGGCGCGTGAGCGCTAATAGCCCTTCATCCACTACTGCTATTGTATAGGCCATGGGGGCGCCACTTTTTTCATTGATCTCCAAGGTAAATGGTGCTTCTGGTTGCAATACTTCCGGCATTGCAATTTCTGGCTGTAGGTACGAATCTGGATTTTCCACCTTAATCGGAATAACGCCGTACATGCGAATAGGCAGGTCGTTTTTGACTTGCGCATGAGGCTGTAAGAGTGCAACATGAGCATATACCGTAGGTGTCATTTCTTCTGTCGCTTCAAAACTGAAGGTATTTTCACCCTTAGTAGCAGTCGCCCAAAAGGATTGAATAACTTTGGTACCATTCTCTAGTGTAATTAAAGCACGCCCTTCTTCACCCATTGGTATTTTAATCTGCACCGTCTCGCCAGGCTCGTAGATTGCTTTGTCGACAGAGAAAGGAAGCATGGTAGCAGCCTCCCGTGCCCTGCCATCATCGCCATCGCCATACCAAGGCGAACCCGCGTACAAGTAGTCGCCCGAGCAATGCCCGCTCTCCGTATCACATACTCGAATCAAGTACCGCCCCCAATTGTCCACTTTTAGCGGCCAGCTGGCCTCACCAGAAGCATTGGTGGTAACAGACTGGGTCTGAATAGCAGAGTAGTGATCTTTAGAATTATAACGGCTCACATTATCTGAACCGCGATCCCACCACCAGCGCCAATTGACGGAATATACTCCAATGGAGAGCTTTCTACCGGCTACTGCTTTTCCGCCTTCATCTACTGCTACAAAGCGAAGATTACTTTTATCTTTCACATCAACCTGGTGTCTTCCATACTTATCAGTGGGGAGTTCTACACCAGCATACGTGGGGAAAGGAGAGTAAGGCGTGGAAAGCTGATCGGTGCTAAAATCACCCCCTTTTTCAAAGACCCTTGTTTTAAAGCGTACGTTTACCTTACCCGGAAGAAGCTGGGAGCCATTTAAGTCGCTCTTTATGGGAGCTTGTCCATTAGCGTCAAGCGTACCATCGAAAATAGTGCGTGCTTGGGTAGATCGTACCTTTCTAGCCGGATCATCGAAGGCGTACGTCTTGTAGTTTTTGAAAGTCGTTCGAGTATAGTCGAGTTGTATTTCGGTTTGTGCTTTGAGTTGGCTAGCGGGGGCGCCGTGTAGCCAAGTGGCAGTCAGGGCGGTATTTAGTGGATTGTCGGTAGAGCGGAGCGTCTTACCAGCCAGTCCTAGATCGATTTTAATGCGGTTGGGCTTTACGGTTTCTACTTTGATAGTCTTGGAAAAGCTAGCACCACCTACTTTTACAGTGGCGCGCCAATTGCCAGTGGCGTCATCGGGACTGGTATTAAAATGAAGGGGATAAATACTATTGACATTTGTCGTGCTAGTACGCTTGGTGTAGAGTTGGCCCTTGGCGTCGTATAGCTCAAAATTGATGGGCAGATTAGCGGGTACAGCTTTGGTTTTATCTTCCAAGATGAAGTTGAGGTAAACAGAATCACCTGGGCGCCACACCCCACGATCTGCATACAGAAAACCCTTTAAACCCTTTTGGGTAGCAACTCCTTGTACATCAAAACGACTCATAGAAAGGGCATTACCCCCGCGCACCTTCAGATAGCCTTTCTCTTTGCCTTTTGTAGCAATCAATACAAAGGGCTCCTCTTCGGTATTTAGCGTAAGCGAAGCAAAACCATCCGGCCCGGTAGTAGCACTTTGGAGCAGCTGTTGCTGAAAGTCATACACGCTCACGGTAGCGCCAGCAATGGGGGTAGTGGTGCGAATGTCCGTCAATGCCGCAAAGAACGAGCCATCCTTACCTTGTTTCGCGACGATCCCCAGATTAGAAGCAATGACATTGCGCTGCAAGAATCGCTCGCTGTTAAAGTAAGCTGGCTTACAAGGGTTGTCCCGATGCGACCAGTCATAATCTTCATACCAACCATTGATACCATACCAGCCTTGCATGATGCTCTTATAAGCACCATTGGCAGTAGTCTGTGCTAGTGTCATATTATCAGTTGCTGCCTCCGCTTGCCCTTCACAATAATAGGTGGCATATTCCGGCCGGAAACCAATGCGTACTTGGTAAATGGCATCAGGGTCTTGATCAATTAAGTCTTGTAAGTCCAGCGCATAGCGGGTCCAGCGGCTAGAGCTTGCCTCAGGATTTAAGTTACTGAGTGCAATGCGCTTTTGCATAATAATGCGGCCCACCCGGTAGAGGTCATAGCCCTCATCGATATTATTACTCTGCAAATATTGGAGAATATTATTGTTGAAAATTTTAAAAATCTCAACTTCCACAGCATTTAGACTTACTGCTTCAAACGGGAAAATGAGTCCTTCCGAATTGGGCATAATCACCCCGCGCCCCACCAAGCGTACTTGTGGCTTTACATCCTCAAAGCTCACCGACCAATCGCCAGCTATTGCCATTCGAGTATTTCCGGTATTTCGCACTCCAGCCTCTATTCGAATCGTACGCTCACCAACTACTCTGCTGGAAGGGTAGACACGTACCTGGGCCCCATCGATTAGATAGCGATAGCTGCCATTATAGTTGGAGATGGTAATTAAGCCATTGAGATCTTGGTTAGCTTTTAAAGGGTCAGAAAAAGTAAGCAAAATATGCTGCTCATCGCCTTGAATGACCCTCGCACTCAAGACTTTAAAGTCACCGAGCGCAGGCACTTCTATTGGGTAGGTACCGCTTGTTTCTACTGAAATAGCTTGCCCATTCCAGCTAAGTTCTACCTGAGAAGCATTTTTTGAGCGATTGATTTGCTCAATGGTAAATTCGTGTACTGTACCGCCATTCAGATGTGCCCACCGGATAGGAAGAACTTTCCCAGCCTGTTTTGCAGCAAGTACTTGCTCGACTAGTTCCTCTTCAGCTAGGTCAGTAGTTACTAGCTGACCAGAAAATTCTTGTATGCCTAACTGTTTGGGATTGGGCGTTTGGAGGCCATTGTACGTAATATCGAAGTACTGATCTTTGGTACGGAAGTCAAATTGGAAGGTCTTTAGATTACTTGACACTTGATCAAAGAGCGACTTCAGCCGAACAGTTGCTTGATAGTTGGTGCCTGATGGGAGAGGCTCGTCGGGCGTAAACCGGAGCGTTTGGGCATCTTCCCAGCTTAGACTACCAGCTATATTGGGGGAGAATGTCAATAGGTCTTTGTCTGCCGTTTGCCCTGCTTTTGTCTGATCTACCACTGCCTGCGAAAACTGCACGCTAATCGTGTTGGTACGAGCAATATTGCCAGAAGTAAAGGCGTAGATATAGTCGCCCAGATTTTCTGGAAGTGCTTGATTTTGTGGCTCTTGCTGTTGATTGCAAGACCATAAAGAGAAGAATAGTACCAAGATTAGCGTGGCACGAGTAGTGGTGGATGTTAGAAACATAGCTAAAGTTTTAAGAGCTTATAAACATTAGTAGAACTTGCCTGTTAAGACTGAAATTATCAACCAAAACTATAATCTGCATTAGCGCATCATAATTTCAGCATCATGTATACATTCTTGCCGCTATTTCCATTACAATTAGTCGTCTTTCCAGAAGAAAACCTGAACTTACATATCTTCGAGCCAAGATATAAGCAGCTGATCAAAGAATGCGATGAGGAGGGCATCTCATTTGGCATACCTGCCGTAATCGACGGAAAAGTTAAGGAAATTGGAACAGAAATAAAACTCCTTTCCATAGAAAAAATTTATCCCAATGGCGAGATGGATGTGAAAACGAAGGGAATTGGCCTTATAAAGATCGTTGAACAATACAATCCCGCACCCGAAAAGCTCTACATCGGTGCCGATGTAGAAAAATTAAAGCATACGACCACCGGCGATGTCACCATCAACTCCCGCATCATTGAGTTAGTAGCAGAGCTATTCGAATTACTCAAGATCAGAAAAGACCCACCAACTGATCCCTACATACTGCTTACCTATGATATTGCCCACTATGTAGGCTTTTCTCTAAAGCAAGAATACGAGTTCTTAACGATACCTGAAGAAACAGAGCGTCAGCTCTTTATGCGTGATCACCTAGAAAATATGCTACCTATGCTGCGTGATATGGAAATGGTGAAGCAACGTGCGCAGATGAATGGTCATTTTAAGAATATCATCCCACCGGCGATCTAGAAAAGAAAAGAAAAACGCGCAAGTATCGGGATAGTTTTGGACCCCTAAGAAAACAGGAATAAGGCCGCTAATATGGTTCAGTAATCCCCTTGTCTCCGAGGAGAGCCCCGATAGCTATCGGGGTTGAGGCCCGCCCTAGTCACATCAAGTCAAACCTTAATTTTATAAGTGTTGGACCCAAACTCTTTTGATACTTGCACGGTGCTTTTTACAACAGCCCTATTGCCGTTATGTTCTGCAATATAGGCCTTTTTGGGGAATATCCTCGTGAGTTGCACAAGCTCCGCACGTTTTCGTAAAGCGTTGCCCGCGCCCAGTGGATTTGTAATCCGCGTGGCCCTAAAACTCTAAGCCAGCGCCTGCTCCAAGTCCTCCAAAATATCCTCCACATTCTCAATCCCTATCGACAAGCGAACCAGTCCATCCGTAATGCCATACTGCCGACGCACTTCCGGTTTGATTTTAGAATGAGACATGCTTGCCGGATGCATAATCAAGGTGTCAACATCTCCAAGGGTAGGCGCTAACTTGCAAAATTGCGAGCGCTCTACAAACTGCATCCCTGCTGCTAGCCCTCCCGCCAGCTCAAAACTCAGCATCCCACCAAAGCCACGCATCTGCTTTTTTGCGACAGCGTAATCCGGATGACTGGGTAGGCCAGGATAATTCACTTGTACAATACCGGGGCGTGTTTGCAAAAACTCGGCTACTGCTTGAGCATTTTCACAGTGGCGCTGCATCCGAAGCCCCAAAGTACGCAAGCCATTGCCCGTCAGCCAGGCATCCCAGGCATTGCAATTGGTACCTAGGAGCTTAAGTTTGGAAAAAATGGGGCCTTGGATGCGCTCCTTGTCGCGCCCAATAAGTACGCCCGCCACGGAGTTGCCATGTCCATTGAGGTATTTAGTGGTGGAGTGGATGACATAGTCGATGCCTGCTCGGAGGGGCTGCTGAAGGTAGGGGGTCGAGAAGGTATTGTCGGCCACACTAATGCATTGATACTGCTCAGCTAGTTGGGCGATTGCTGCCATGGGTACACATTCCATGGTCGGATTAGCCGGAGTCTCGAAATAGAGGAGCTTGATGTTGTTGTCCTGTTTTAGGCGCTCTTCCACTTGGTTTAGCTTTCGCAAATCCATCGTTTCAATTCGGATGCCCAAGGGCTCTAATACTTGGTACAACAACATAGTGGTACCGCCATAAATATTTCCTTGGGTAAGAATGGTATCGCCAGGGTGGAGTTCGCTGAGGAGTAGGGTAGAAATGGCAGCCATACCAGAGCTAAATAGCAAAGCAGCAGCTTCTACATCGGTGCCATGCGCTGCCAATTGGGCAATTTTTTCGGCTACCCCATCAATAGTAGGGTTCCCAAAGCGAGAATAAATATCGCCTTTTTGCTCGCCTTTAAAGATGGCGATACCTTCTTCGAGGGAGGCAAATTCAAAGGAAGAAGTAGCGTAAATGGGTAATTGATGAGGCTTGGTCGTGCGTATTTCTTGAGATTCCTTCGCGCAAAGCGAGTCAAAACCGATCGTTTTTTTCATTGTTCTTAATTTGAAAGCTCCAATAATCGAGCTAATTTTGCAAATTCTCCGCAGATGAGGGAATAATACTCAAAAAATGACAGATGCAAGAGGATAAGGATAATCTAACGGATGAATTTTACGAGCGCGTCGAAATTACAATCGATCCTAAGCAAAGTCAGATTCGGATCGACAAGTTTTTGATGGATCGACTCAATAATACCTCGCGTAACAAAGTGCAAAATGCACTCCGCGCAGGAGCAATTACCGTAGATGGGAAGGAGGTCAAGCCAAATTTTAAGGTGAAGCCCGGGCAGCTCGTCGAAGTGCTGATTCCACGTCCAGCTGAAGCTTCGCACCTAGTGCCGGAGGATATCCCGCTGGATATTCGCTATGAAGACGAGGATCTGCTATTGGTATACAAGCCACCTGGTATGGTCGTACACCCAGGAATTGGGCATCGCAAGGGTACCTTGGTGAATGCCTTGGCGCACTATTTTGGTCAGACCGGCGAATTGGATGTAGCCGATGCTAATTATCAAGATCGCTTGGGCCTCATCCATCGTATTGATAAGAATACATCGGGGCTGTTGGTTATTGGTAAAAATGATTTCGCCGTGAGCCACTTGGCCCGGCAGTTTTTTCACCATACGACGGAGCGAAAGTATATCGCCTTGGTATGGGGAGATGTAGAGGAAGATGAAGGTACTATAGAGATGAATATTGGGCGGCACGAGCGCTTTCGTAAGTTATTTACGACCTATCCTGAGGGAGATGCAGGAAAATGGGCGGTTACCCATTATCGAGTGCTAGAGCGATTATATTATGTGACCCTCATTGAATGCCAGCTCGAAACGGGGCGCACGCACCAGATTCGGGTGCATATGAAGCATCTGGGTCATCCGCTGTTTAATGATGAGCGCTACGGTGGGGATAAGATTGTGAAGGGTACGATATTTAGTAAATACAAACTTTTTGTAGATCGGGTATTTGGCATTATGCCGCGCCATGCGCTGCATGCTAAGTCCTTAGGGTTTGTACATCCTACCAAAGAAGAGAAAATGTCTTTTGATACCGATACGCCCGACGATTTTACAGCTGCATTAGAAGCTTGGCGTCGCTACGTAGATGGGCGTCGCTCGGCAGTAGGGGATAAGCTGACTTAGATGGAGGACTTGACAGTATACGAGGAGCGAACGAAACTATGGGTAGAAAATATCGTCATTGGGCTTAATTTCTGTCCTTTTGCGGCGAAGCCGTTTAAAAGTGATCTCATTGAATATCAAGTTTCTGAAGCGATCACTGCGCGCAAGTTATTCGAAGATTTTTTGCAATGCCTGCAACGGCTGGTTGATTTGGATCCTCAAGATATTGCCACTTCATTACTGATTCACCCTTTTGTGCTACTTAAACTAGAGGCGTATCTCGATTTTTTTGCAGAAGCAGAAGCACTTTTAGAGGAGTCTGGTGCGGATCAGGTAGTGCAAATTGCAGGCTTTCACCCTGTCTATATTTTTGATGGAATTCCAATCGATCATATCAGTAACTACACCAATCGTTCGCCTTACCCTATGATTCATCTCATTCGCGCGGAACAGGTAGAGCTAGCCCGACACACTTACCCCGGCATTGAACAAATCCCTGCCAAGAATATTGAGTTGTTAGAAGCAATGGGCTGGGAAAAATTTAGAGTACTATTTAATTCAATTTAGTTATGCTATCATTGAGCGAGCGTATTGATTTGCTGGTGCGATTAGGGGAGCACTTAGGAGAGAAGGATGAGTACTTAGAGGCTCTGATGCATCGGACGCATTACAACAATAAGTGGTTTACCATAGCAAACCAGCAACAGGCCGTTCGGGCCATCGCAGATGCCTTTTTGGCTACAGCCAAAATAGAGCAATGGC
>JBCCRH010000010.1:0-32422 GCA_039208045.1 Bacteroidota bacterium | reverse complement strand
GCGGTATAAGCTTCGCCCTGCTCGTCTTTCACTTCTAATACTGCGCTTACCGCAATATCACCATCTTCTCTTTGGTAGCCAGGGTGTACTGGCGTTCGGCTAAAGCGTTGGAAGTTAACCGTCAACCCATCAATGGTAGTAGACTCTCCTTGCTTGAGCACGACTTCTTGATAATCTAGCGTCTCTTCGGGCGTGAAAATCAAGTCATAAGCTTCTGGCGTCAAGCGTACTTTGGTGGCTAGCTCATTAATTTGTACCGGAAAGTTGTACATCAGTTGCCCCTGCAAATTGAGCATAGGCGTAACGGTGTAGATGCTGTCTTCTTTCTCTCGGCTGATCTGTATGACGGCTCCTAGTGGTAAGTCTTCGTTCTCTGGTTTATAATCAGGGTGTTTCGGATTAGTAGCTAGCTCTTTAAACCGCAACTGATAATTTCTGAGGACGAAGGTATCTCTATCTTTAATGGGCACAGTATCGATCAGTGTTTGCCATTTTCCTTCCTCAAGCTCTATGCGGCGATACTGTAGGCTATCCTCTCGCTGTTGACGGTACTCAAAGTCCATCTCTACGTTAGGTAGCGAAGCAATATGCGTAAATACATCTCGATCCGCATAGCGCTTAGTAGACGGATTGGAGGCTGCTATTTTTGTAAATGTCTTTTCGTAGAGTACATTCGGGAAGAGGTTAAATTCCTCTGTTGTATTCCCTTGCTTGTCCTTACGCTTGTAATTAACGGTGTAGGTTCTGGTAAAAACGTCTAGGGTATCACTTACGTAAGTGACTTCGTAATCCCCCATGATCATAGGTGTATTCTTAAATAGCAGGATATTGTTCTTTAAACGTTCTTCATCTGCTCCTTCGATCAAACCATCCATTACAAATGGATTGGACGATATAAAACGTTTATTTAGCCCCGAGGCTATTATACCTAAAATCATCAGCCCGAAGCCCAAATGCGCCACTGCCGACCCTGCTGCCTTTACATTCCCTTTAGCGAAAGCGACCAAATAATCCAAATTGGCTACTGCAGCGAATATCCCAGTAAAAAGCAATAGCGCATACTGCCACGCTTGTACCTCAATCCATAAACTAGTAAGGTAGGTTAGCCCCAAGGCTGCTACAAATGCAATACCTACATGTAAGCCAAATCTTTTTGCAAACTTTGACCAATTAAAGGCTTTGTAACGCAAAAACTGAGCAGTACCTGTCAATAAACCAATAAATACGGCAATCCAGATTTGATATTTATTGTAATGGGCTATTGGTTCTGTGATTACTCGTCCCTCAAATGCCGGATCAAAGAATTTCATAATCTTATTATAAACGGGCAAAGAAGTCGAGCCCGCAATAATCAGACCAGAGAATAGCAATACTAGTGTACCAATAAACATCCAAAACTCCCGCGAGGCCACATGCTCCTCCTTTTTAGGACTCGGAACTTGCTTATAGCGAAAAGCAAGCAAGCCCGCACCCAACAAGAAAAAGGTAGTGATGAAGGCCACCAGCTGCCACTCCAAGCCCATTTCGGTAAAGGCATGCACCGAAGTATCTCCCAACACCCCACTTCGTGTCAAGAACGTTGAATAGACGATCAGTATGAAGGTGAGCAAGTAATAGATATAAGTGCTCCGAATGGAGTAATTCGTATTCTTAGCAATCAAATTGGTATGGATACCTGCAATCAAGATCAACCAAGGCACTAACGACATATTTTCTACGGGATCCCAAGCCCAGTAGCCACCAAAACTCAAGGCTTCATAAGCCCATGCACCTCCCATGAGAATGCCTGTACCCAAAATAGCACCACTAAATAAGGCCCAAGGCAGAGCTGGTTTGAGCCACGCTTTGTGCTCGCCCGTCCACAAGCCCCCAACCGCAAAGCCGAAGGGTACTACCGTAGAGGCAAATCCCAAAAATAGCGTAGGGGGGTGGATGGTCATCCAGTAGTTTTGTAGTAGTGGATTCAGGCCCGTTCCCTTGATGAGGTTCACATAGTCCGCTTTGGCGAAAATGGGCGCATCTACTGTGTCGCGGAGCAAGAGAAGTGGGTTGCTACCCAAACGGAAGGGATCATCTCCAAAGCCAATGTAGACACCCAATATCATAGAAGTAATAAATACCTGTACCAGTGCTACTGTCGCCATCACCGGCGCCTCCCACTTTTTAGCTGTTCCAATTAGCACTATGCCTAGCACAATATGCCAAAACATCCAGAGTAAGAAGCTTCCCTCTTGCCCTTCCCAAAAAGCCGAAAAGATATACTTCATGGGCAAGTCTTCCGACACGTGCGCCTGTACGTATTGATACTCATAATATTGGTTGATCATGATATAGAAGATCGTACCAATCACGGCGAATATGCTTATGCCGTGTAGTAGATAGGCTCCTCTACCAAGTTGCAACCACGATTTTTCTTCTAGCGAATTGCGGCGTTGTGTTGCAAAAAAGTAGGCTAGTGCTGATAAAATTGCAGCCACAAAGCTCAGCATAATTGCTGCTTGTCCTATTCGTCCGGGGAGGAGATGTTCGCCAATGTATTCGATGCCGTCCATTGTTTGTCCTGTATTTTTGTTCTAGCTTTCGCTAATGCCTTCTTCTGCTTTGATGAAGATTTCTTCGTCTTTGTATTTAGAAGGGCACTTCATGAGCATTTCGGTAGCTACAAAGCCCTCTCCTTTCATTTTGCCAGTTAGTACGATTTGCTCGGAGAGTTCAAAATCCTGGGGTTTTTCGCTTAGGAGTACTACTTTTTGCTCTTCACCATCGGTATCCTTGATATAGAAGCTAAAGTAGTTCGGGTCTATTTCAGGATTGTACTCCATGGGTTTGTCCTTGGAAAGTTGCCCTGCAATCTTTACTTTTTGGCCGCTGTCTCTGGCTTGCTGGAAGGTAGAGTAGGTGCTCATGTCATCTGCTGCGGTCATCAGGATAACGATAGCTGCTACCACCATCCGAATCGCGACGATATAAGTCTTTTTCATGTTTCGGTTATTTATAGATACAACAAAATTACGATTTGTTTGCTTGTGTTGTGAAGTGTAAGCTAGTCAAAAGGGTGTCAATTTATTTGGGGTTTAAATGTTCTTAAGAGTTGCCTCCGGCGGGTCCCTTTTTTCAGTCGATAAAAAAGGGACGAAAAAATCTAGGCAAATTTAAGGCTCTGCGCTAAGCTGGCACCCGCACCCACCAAATTTGCCGTGCCACCCGCTTTGGAGTGAGCCTTTCCGCTGGGTGCGTGCTCAGCTTTCTTCTTTAAAGCTAGGCCCGCGCTTAGTGTTTGCCTGAGGCGAACTGCGTGGCTTCGCTTATTTTACCTAATCTCCTTCGCGTATGTTCCCTACTGGCTGAAAAAGCGGAGGCCGACTTTTAGGCCAAAGGTGTAGAGGCTGCGGTTGAGTTCACGTTCCTTGAAGACCTCTTGGAGCCAAAATTGGAAGACGGGTTCGATGAAAAGGCCAAGCTTGTTATTGAGCTTTGCCTCGAAGCCTAGGCCTGATTGGAAGGCGTAATTAAAGCGGTTGAACTCTTCGATGGGGAGGGTATCGGTGTCGCGGGTATCGGTATCGCCGGTGTAGAAAATGGTGGTTTGAGTGTTGTTGAGGTTGTAGCTGAAGGAGGCGCCGAGCATAAAGAAGAAGGCATATTTATCGCGGAAGTTTTGATAGAATTGTATCTCCACGGGCAACTCGATGTACTGGTAGCGAAAGAGCAAGCGCTGCTCCGTGGCGTTGGCAGGGCGGGGGGCATCAGTGGGGATGGTATCACGGATGGTGCGGTAACCGGTATCGAGGTAGCTAAGCCCCAATTGGAACGCTAGCTTTTCGCCCTTCCACTGGGCAAAGACACCGCCGCCATAGCCAAAGCGGGTGATTTCTCGTTCGTTGATTTCAGCTAACTGCCTGTTTGAAAGCTGGCCAAAGGAAAGCACGCGCGTGCCGGCTAAGTGCGGATAGGCGTTGATGCCCCAATTGAAGGTGGATTGGCTGGTGGCGAGGGTGGGGAGGAGGAAGAGGAGTAGGAGGGGAATACATCTCATTAGTGGTAGAGGTTTATTTTATGAGTAGTTTTTAGCATTTGATCTCGCGGATTGCAAATCCGCTAAGCGCGTGCTCGGCTTTTTTCTCTAAAGCTAGGCCCGCGCCTAGTGGATTTGTAATCCGCGTGGCCCTAAAACTTATTTTTGTTACACGATAGTCAATGTTTACAGTAAATTAACCCAAAACATCAGAACTTGCAACCAACCTATCTCGTAATCGACTCAAAGTCGGGATGCAAAATAAGCGGTTTGTTGCTGATCTTATTCAAAGGAATACTTACCCCAATGCCTAGGGCAGGCTGGCCAGTTGAATAATCAAGTTCAAAGGAAGGTTTTAGTTGGAAACTCAGGTCATCATTGACATCAAAATTTTGGAGGTGGGCATCCACGAAGGCTTCCATGGCTTGTAGGCCATATACGACGACTGTGAAAATGTAGGAGAGCTGCCGGTCACGGTCAAAGCCGTCGCGTAGGGAGCGCAGGGCGTCTTCATCGTCTAAATTTGTATTGGAAAATTCGTGGGGTTCGTCCTGGCGCTTCAAATCCAGGGCGGTGCGGAGGCGGTTGTACTGGCGGGTATTAAAGTCCACTAAGTAGGCCATGCCGCCCATAGCACCATATACTAAGGGTACTTTCCACCAGCTCCGGTTGTAAATCTGTCCGGCGCCAGGCAGTGCGAGCGACCAGAAGGCGGCCTTGCGCGGTACGGGCATGCGCTTTTCCTTTTGTTCTTCTTCTGCTAGCGTCTGTTGTAGAGAGTCTACGGCGCTTTGGAGTTGGCTAGTGTTGAGGGTATCAGAGGGAGGGGTAGCTTGTTGTGCTTGTAGGAAGCTTAAGCTACAGGAGGAGAAGAGTAGTGTAATGAAAATCCAGTATTTCATGAACATGCTTTTATAAACGCAAAACGAGCAAATCCGGGTAAAGATAATGGATTTGCTCGTTGTTGGGTTTTTGTTAACGCTTGGGCTTAGCCTTGCTCTACACATTTGAAGAAGTGATGGAGCTCTTCTTTGGTTTTAAATGGAATAACAATTTGCCCTTTATGTTCTCCTTCTACTTGGATGCGTATACGGCCATTGCCAAAGAAATCTTTGAAGTGCTGAAGCAGCTCTTTGTACTCTTCGCCATTACTTGTTTTAGAGGGCGTGGCTTTCTTTTTCTTTTGAGAATAGGTTCTAGCTAGTTGCTCCGTCTCTCGGACGGATAGTTGCTTATCTAGAATCATATTCAGCAGCTCTCGCTGTAAGACCGAATCTTTGATACCCTTTATCGCTTTTGCATGCCCCATCGAAATTTGATCCGCCTTTAGCGCTTCAATTACTGGAGGGTACATATTTAAGAGATTCAGATAATTGGTTAGTGTACTTCTTCCCTTTCCAACGCGATTAGCAAGCTGTTCATCGGTTAAATCAAACTCACTTTTTAGACGATAGTAGGAAACGGCAATTTCGAAAGGGTTGAGATTTTCACGCTGGATGTTCTCAATTAGCGCCATTTCCATAAGTTCCTGATCATTCGCAATACGAATATAAGCAGGTACTTCTTCTAGCTCGGCTATTTTGGAGGCGCGCCAACGCCGCTCCCCTGAGATAATCTGATATTGTCCAGGTGCCAGACGCCTTACGGTAATAGGTTGTATCAGTCCGTGCACCTTGATAGAATCACTCAACTCCTTCAATGCCTCTTCTGCAAATTCCTTGCGCGGCTGATCGGGATTCGCTTCGATTTCCTTCAACGGAATCATCGCAAATTTTTGCGATAGTTCCTTAATCGCCTTTTGTGGATTCTTGGATACTTCTTCATCAATCTTCGAAGGAATCAAAAAGTCGAGACTGGAATTGAGGCTTCTCTTCACCTTCTTACTACCTAAGCGTTTGGCCATAGTTCTGTTCTATTTAGCTATTGGCAGACTGTACAATAGCATCATTATTGTTGGCTAATACTTCTTTTGCCAAGTTGAAAAAATTGATACTGCCGCGACTATTGGCATTCATAAGCACTACAGGCATATGAAAGTTAGGCGCTTCTCCAATTTTGGAGTTGCGGTGGATGATAGTATCGAATACCTTATCCTTAAAAATCTCTCGCACTTTCCCTACTACAACATTTGCCAGTCGAAGTCGCTTATCATACATAGATAGTAAAATCCCCTCAATTTCTAGCTTCTCGTTTAGGTTTTGTTGCACCTTATCGATAGTCTGCTGCAATTTGCTGAGTCCTTCTAAGGCGAAAAATTCACATTGCACGGGTACGATTACAGAGTCGGCAGCTGTGAGTGCATTGACTGTAATTAGGCCTAAAGAGGGAAGGCAATCAATAAAAATATAGTCGTAATAGTCTCTAATTTGATCAACAATCCCACGCATTACATACTCTCGATCTTCCCGATTGAGCAAAGCAAAATCAGCACCTACTAGCTCAATACTCGCTGGAATCATGTGTAAATTAGGGGTGTCTGTCTCGTAGATAGCCTCCGCAGTCTCCAAACCATTAGCTATGCAATCATATATAGTCGTATCAATATCTTCAGGCATCACCCCCACTCCCGAGGAGGAGTTACCTTGCGGATCAGAATCGATCAGGAGTACTTTTTTTTCTAAAATCGCTAAGCTCGCTGCCAAGTTAATGGCAGTGGTTGTTTTCCCAACACCACCCTTCTGGTTGGCAATAGCAATGACTTTTCCCATAATCAGTTTTTAATGTTTTGGATCATCCAAAACAAGTTTTGAGGTCAGCGCGGGCTGAGTGCTCTAAATCTCAACGCTCCCCCCAATCGGCAACAAAATTAATTCTTTTCCTTTATCTTCAAAAGCCTTTTTTGCGGCAGCATGATCTATTTTGATATAGCCAAAGGTATCGTAATGGCACCCAATTATACGGTCACATTCGATGAAGTCGCTGGCAATCAGGGCTTCTTCATAGCTCATGGTAAAGTTATCACCTACTGGTAAAATAGCCACATCAAGCTTAGGGCAAGTCATGGGAATGAGCTTCATATCCATCGTAAGGGCAGTATCTCCTGCAAAATAGAGGCACTGCTCCGCATTCCACACTACAAAACCACCAGGATTTCCACCGTAAGTACCATCAGGTAATACGCTAGAGTGCACTGCATTCACATATTTGGCCGTAAAGCCTTCAAAGGCCCATTTACCTCCATGATTCATCGGATGGCCCGGCAACCCTTTCTCTCCATACCAGCTTACGATCTCAAAATTAGAAACGATCTTAGCACTCTGATGCTCAGCAATCGTTTCTACATCAACAACATGATCTTGATGGCCATGCGATACCAAGATGTAGTCCGCAGGAATATCTTTTACGCTGATGTCTGCAGCGAGTTCATTAGGTGAAATAAAAGGATCTAGAACGAGGTGCTTGCTACTCAGCTCAATGCCAAAGCTAGAGTGGCCATAGTAAGTTATTTTCATGTGAAGCGATTTTTTTATAAAGGTAAAAATTAGCTTCTCATAAAACCTCTAAAGCTTGATCTAAATCTTCCATTAGCCAGTCGGGGTCTTCCAGACCGATGTACAGGCGCACGAGGTTGAACGGGAGAGGCGTATTATCTCTACCTGGAATATTGTAGAAGGCGACGGTGGGCAAAAGTAAGGACTCATGGCCTCCCCAGGAAACAGCCATCAAGAAGCGCTGGATACGCCCCACGAAGGCTTCGACCTTTGGAATAGTATTGGCTTTTAGGTACACCGAAAAAAGGCCTCCGGCACCCCGCATCTGCTGCTTGGCTAGCTCATGTTGTGGAAAAGAGGGCAAGAAAGGGTGGAGGACGCGCTCAATTTTGGGGTGTTGCTCCAGCCAGTGGGCAATTTTCAGGGCACTTTCGTGGCTGCGCTGCATGCGGAGTTCCAGCGTGCGTAAGCCTCGGATGACCATAGCGGCATCATTGGGCGAAATGATATTGCCCAAGGTCATATATTCCCCTTGGAAGATGGTGCGTATTTTTTCTTTGCTCCCGCAAACGGCGCCGATGACCACATCGCTATGACCATTCAGGTATTTGGTGCCCGAATGAACGACTAGATCAATACCCAATTCGATAGGGTTCTGGTAGAGGGGCGAGGCGTAGCTATTGTCGATGCAGGTGGTGAGCTGGTGCTTTTTGGCAAGTGCTGCGCAGGCTTTTAAGTCTTGCAGCTCAAAGGTAAGCGAGTTGGGGCTTTCGAGAAACAGCACGCTCGTATTAAGCTGGATAGCTGCTTCTACGGCCTGTAAGTCGGTACCATCTACAAAGGTATGGCTTACGCCAAAACGGCTGAGGTAGTTGACCAGTAATTGCTTGGTCCAGCTATAGGGGGCGTTGACGCAAACTACATGGTCGCCCGCTTTTACTTGGGACATGACGGCGGCAGCTATAGCGCCACTACCACTCGCAAAAATTAATGCATCCTCTGCTTTTTCGAGCGCTGCGATTTTCTTTCGTAAAATAGCTACGGTAGGGTTGTTCCCTCTGGTATAAATATGGTGTTCGAACTCATCCGCGAAGGCTTCGCGGAAGCGCTCCAAGGTAGGGAAAACAAAGTTGCTACTCTGAATAATGGGAGGCGAAACGGCTTGATAATAATTGGCACGTTCCTCTCCCAAGTGCATAAGAATATCGCTGAGATGCATAGTTTTGTGTTACAAGGTTTATTCGTCGTCTTTCTGACCGCTTAAAAAGATAGAAATACCAGCACCAAATGTAATGCCTGCTGCGTAATTGCTCGGCTGGCCATCATTGTCTGCATTAGTTTCTTGATAATCATATCCAATAATAGCTTCCAGCGATACATGCTCATTGGCAAAATAAGCGATGCCTGCGCCAGTAAACACCTGAAAAGTAGTGCTTTTACTTTCATTGGTAAAATTGAAGCTATCAAATTCACTGATGGCTCTCCCAAATTGAGTGCTCAATACGAGGAGAGGGGTAACTGGCTTCAGGTCGAAGTAATAGGTAGCAAAAGGGCCAGCAGCGAATTGATTCAATTGACTCGAAAAGCCATTTGCTTCACTTTCGGACTTGTTGTAGCTCCAACTTAGCCCCAGGCCCACTACAAAACCATCAATCACTGTATAGCCTACCCTGGGATTGATTAGAAAATTAGTGGCTTTGGTTTCCACATCTGGCCCAAAGCTAGATGTTTGTGTGATGGTGGTGGCACGAAAGCCAATAGAGCTAGTACCTCCAAAATTACCCAGGCCTACCGTCGTTCCCAAAGCAATGGCTCCTTCTTTAGGTTGGCCAAAAGCGATAAATGGGAGTGCTAGTAAGAGCGCGATCAATACATTTTTCATACTGTTGTTTTTGGTTTAAATAAAAATCTTGCCCCGCAAGTAGGTAACGGCACTTCCTTCCAGCAATACTCGATCGCCAGCTAGTGTGCAGGCTAGGTGACCTTTGCGAGCAGATATTTGTATGGCAGACAGCTTTTTCTTACCTAATCGTTGGGCCCAATAGGGCGTCATCATCGTATGAGCCGAGCCGGTGACCGGGTCTTCTGGAATATTGTGGCGAGGATAAAAACAACGACTGACAAAATCGACTTCTTTGCCTGGGGCAGTGACCACCAAGCCACGGTCGGGCAGCTGGGCAACAAGTTCTAAGCGGGGTTGCAAGTTAGCAAGGTAGGCCTCTTCGGGCAAAACTAAGAGATAGTCGTCGGTGCCTTTGAAGCAAGCTTCGATGGGGGCATCTACTGCATGCTCTAGCTGTCGCGGAAGGCCACAAACAGTAGGTGGATCAGCTGGGAAGTCCATGCGGTAGCCAGACGCTGTTTTTTCGACGATCAATTTGCCAGCCATCGTCTCAAACTCGATGGTAGGGTGTGCATAGCCGAGCTCGGAGTAAAGGGCGTGGGCCGTAGCGAGGGTAGCGTGGCCGCAAAGGCGCACTTCGGCGGCTGGGGTAAACCAGCGTAGGTGTAGCCCCCCTTCTGTTTTTACAAAAAAGGCGGTTTCGGATAAGTTGTTTTCGGTTGCTATATTTTGTAGCGTGGCATTGTCGAGCCAGTTTTCAAGTGGCACAACGGCGGCGGGGTTGCCCCCAAAAACATCCCGATGGAAAGCGTCAATTTGATAAATGGATAACTGCATTTGGTTTATGTTGTGTTAATCAATTCAAAAACGAGGCCTTCGCCTGCTGAAATATGGTCGATTTGTAGGTGCTTCTGGCTTTTTGGCAACAGCCTACCTTCGGGAAATGCCTCTGAGGTGCTCAACAGTAATTTGGCAGTATGCAATTCCCAGAATGTTCCTTTTATTGGAATTTTTTGGTTGGTCAAGTCCTGATCTACATTCAGGTTGACGACAAAGAGGTACTGCGGCTTTTCGGCTTGTGTCCAAGCAATGAGGTAGTGCCCTTCGGTAGGGTCGGGCTGGCGCAGCCAGTGGGTACTTTGGTCAGAAATTCTGGGTAGTATCTGCTCCGCCAAAAGCCTGATACGGCTCAAGTGGCGGAACAACTGGCCATTTTTACCCCAAATATATGGCCCTGTAGTAGCCTTAGGCCCTGCCTCGATTTTGAACACGTACAGCTTCGTATAGTGCTCATTTGGTGCAGGTTCAGGGTGTGGATCACGACTTTCAAACCCTAAGCCCATATAGCTGGGCATATCTGTTAGAAAAAGACCAAGGAGTAGGCGAATTTCATTCCCCTTGAGGTAGAATTTATCAAAGCGCGGATCATCTTTATCACCCGTCATCATAGTAAAGCAGGGCGCAAAGTGCCGAGTCGCTAGCATATCCAAATACCACCTAAATGCTTGCAAAAATTCGGGACTTCCCACTACCGTCGATTGTAAATCTCCCAGCGTAACATCCGCATCTGATTGATCCAAATGATCAGCTTCATCACCAAAGGCCATATAGCCAGCGGGCGCCAAGAAGGTTTCTGCAAAGTAGCCAAAGTACGGCACAGCTTGCTGGATGCGCTTGGCCACGCCTCGCTGAATATCGTAATATTGATCCACCACCATAGGGACTCCATCGGGCCGCATTTGCACGTGCGACATATCCCCCCGCATAAAATCAAAATTGAAATCGCGCTGCACAGCTGCGTAATTTGCGCAGACGTATTCCCAGACTTCCTTTCGTGGCCGCTCAAAATCGATTGCCCAGTTTTTATTATCATCCAGGCGCTCGTACAGCTTATACCGGCTCAGTGGCCCAAATACCCGCGACATGGATTGTGGCTCTATTATCTCATAGTCGTACCACACCCTGCCTTTACTATCCGTATTTTGCCCGGCCTCTACTTTTTTGACTTGTAGTCCACGGTAGGGCGGGGCCATAGTAGCAGGTAAAGGCTCTAGCCCTTCATCATATAGTCTTTCGACAAATTTGCCTCTGCGCTCACCACGGGTATGATAGTCATATTGGTGGCCAAACAATAGCGCCTGCCGCTTTTCACTGCCAAATTCTACCCCAAAAAAAGTTGCTGCATCTTCTGGTAGGCTTAGCTCTTCCACTGCACTACCAATTTCTTGAAGCAAATCAAAAATGACTTGCTGTGCTGCTTCATGTAAGTTAGCTCGGTGATCGACTATTTCTTGTTCCTCCCGTTTTAGCCACTCAAAATACTGAGGATTAGCCAGCACAATTTCAGAATAACGATCCGTATGAGGAATCACGTCCATCCCTACTACACGTCCCATCGCATGAAGCATATTGATGACCACCTTAAGCTGCTTTTCCACCGTATCTAGCTCTGGATAAAGGTCATATAATTCTTGGCTAAAAAACTCTGAATTGATATGCCAACTCGCCATGCCGTATAAGCTCGCCACCACGCCAGGTTCCCAGATGGGCAGTATATGAATGGCTTGCTGGCTTTGGGGCACCGTGAGGATATACTTAACGATATTAAAGAAATTTCCAATCGTCCTTACGTTAATACCCACCATATTGGATCGTTTAATCCACTGGGTATTGGTGGTGCCGGTTAGTGGGCTTGGAATGGTATGTTCCGCTTGAAGCGCATCTTGCAAAACCCCTCTGCCGATGGCCTGTTCAATGAGCGTCAGCACTTCATGGGCAGGCAGCTGGATAGCTAGTTCTGGTAATAAGCCAGGTACAAAGGTGCGTTGCTGGCTGGTATATTCAGCCTCTAGCTGTACACGGTTTTTAGACCAGTGTACGTGCCAGTTTTCGTAGGCAATTGGGAAATTCATAGGGCGTTATTGTAGCGTTAAGGTTACCTCAGATTCAGTGAAGGTGGCGTAGTCCCATCGTTCGTCAGACTGTATCTCTACTGTTTTGCCATTAGTAGTCCATTGGGTATATTTTCCTTTCGGAAATTGCAGGCGGATCGACCAGTCTTTGGTTTGACTCCATGCTATGGTTTCGCCTTCGGTAGTAGCTTTTATGCGTACTGTCAACTCATTATCTCCCACTGGAACATTTTCCAATTGGCCCTTCTTCCAGGCAGCCGGAAACTGTGGCTGTAGTGTCACTAGTTTAGCGTAAGCTTTTGGCTGAATGCCAAAGAACTGCTGCACAATGGGTACCGTCAGCGCATACACATTCCAAGCTTGTGCTATCATCCCAAAATCAGGCGATACCTCGTACATAGAGCCGGGCAGCGCATAGCTAAACGAGCTAACCATCCGCTCCAAGTATTCCAAGGCTTTATCTGGGTTACCATAGTTATTCTCGGCAATGGCTTGTACACCTGTTGGCAAGGTCATCACGGCTCCTACATAGCTGAATATTTTCTTGCGTGCCGCAAAAGAGTCATCATCACTACCTGCACTTTCATCGCGGTCGATACCGGTGACGAACACCCCAAACGGATTGACAAACTGAGCGCCAGTTTCGAGCGCTAGGCGTGCTTTTTCTGGATCGGCAATGCCCATTTCCATCGGGGTATTTACCACCCAATTGTGGTAGAGCACAAAGCCTTGCTTTTGGTCAGGAGGATAGCTAGCTATTTTTGCTTTGGTTGCTTTCAACTCTTCGACTGCCCAAGGTTTTCCGAGCGTATCTGCTCGTACGATGGCATCATCAATTAGATGCAGGGCTTCGGTGGTGGTTCCAATAAAGTCAGCGTAGGAATTAAAATCGGCTACCCAAAAATCGGTATTAATCTTATGCTGGAGCTGCATGGCAATTTGCTCAAATTTGGTTTGTTGTACATCGTCGCCCAGTACTCCGGCCATTTTGGCGGCAGCCTCAAACCCTTGCTGAGAGTACACGGCCACATCGATCATTTCGCTATCTAGCCCATGTATCTCCATCATACCAAAACCATCTGCTAGAAAGTTGCCATCCGCATCATTTGCGCTAAGCAGCCAATCTAACCCCTGCACTACCAATGGGTAGTAGCGTTCGAGAAAAGCCTTGTCGCCCGTCCATTCGTACATCGTCCAGACCATAGAGGAGAAGTGAGGGGTTTCGTTGATATTTCCAGGGTTGAAAACGGCACCATTGGTCGATGCCTCGTGGATGATCCGGCCATTACCATTGGTGGAGTCGGAGAGCATTTTGATGAGTTCTAGGGTAGAGTAGGCCAAGTCCGCCCGCCCCGTGGCCAATACGCCTTGGAGCGAGTACGTATTGTCGCAGCCAAACCACCAAGGGTAATCGGGAATACCAGCAGAGAGGCCTCGGCCGATGCCCGGCACATCGCGAACCAGCCAATCGGTATTATACTTGACCCATTCGAAAGCTTGTTGGATTTGTGGATTGGGAATGGTGAGTTGGGTCTGTGCTGCTAATTTTTGGTAGCGTTGCTGTTTGGCTAGGAGGAGCTGCGTAGCGGAGCGTTGTACGCTTTGGAGTGTAGCTATTGCTGCTGCTTGGTTATCGTTAGAGCCTGCTACCACTAGTTGTATGGTTTGCTGGCCTTGTGCTTCTAGTTCTATGGCAATACTAAGGGCGGCATTGGCCCCCATGCCCAAGCGCTCAAAATCGCATACGGTACTTCCGATTTCGTGACTTTGGATAGTTGTATTAGCTCTCCATGCAGTATACCAATCATTGAGACTATCCTTAGCAGTAAACGTACTAGTGGCAGCATCCCAGGTAATCTGGTCGGGGCCGTCGATCATGCCTGTTCGTTCGCCTAGCCATACTGGGCGGAGATCCACCATCGCATTCCAGTTGAACTGGAAAGATAGGGGAGTGGTACCTGTATTTTTAAGAGTATATTCAATTACGATGGCTTCTTTGCCATCGGGTACAAATTGCAGCTGCTGCACTTGGAGTGCTGGGATGGGCGCATCATATTGCAGTACACTGCCGAAAGGGTAGTTGGTAAATTGGTCTGCTTGGTTGAGGCACTGGGTCGTTCCTGCCTGTTCGATTTGGGCCACAAAACCGTCCATTAGTTTGACAGGATGGTTCCAAATGCCGCCCATTTCACCTTTAACATGCCAACCGAGGTCCGGGAAAGTGCCATCTTGATGGCCGACTAGGTAGAGGCGGTCGCCGGCAGTGACGTAGGGCGTAGCGGCGAAATCGGTTTTGCCTGCTATGCTAGGCGAACTTTCAAGAAGAGGCAAGAGATGGTCGGCCTCTTCGGCTGGTGGTGGTGCTTGGCAGCTGAATACCTGTAGCAATATGAATAAACCTAAACAATGGGTCAAACGCATAGGGCTAATGAATTTTGTTTAGGTGAAAATAAGAAAAGACTTGATTATGCGGTTTTTTTCAACTTTTTATTCCGCCACTATGATAAACTTATTTTTCTTTCCATTCTCTACCATCATGTACTTACCATGTAGCAAAGCCTCCTGATTGATAAGGGCATCGTGTTGGCTGATTTTTTCTTTATTGACGGATATTGCATTATTCTTAATTGCGCGGCGCGCTTCACTGGTAGAATTGACAATAGTCGTTTGGCCAGATAATAAGTCTGTAATGGTCAGGCCATTCGCTACTGCATTACGATCAACCGTAAAGCTGGGAATCTCGCTGGCAATGGTTATTAATTCGCTTTCGCTCATTGCTAAGAGCTGCTCCCGATTGGCCTTTTTATTGAATAATAATTCCGACACCTTTAGCACCGACTGGTAGGCTGCTTCGGAGTGAATTCTAACAGTTAGCTCTTCTGCCAAGAGTCGCTTTAGCTCTCTTGGGTCGTCGATTTCTGCCTCTCGTGTTTCAATCTCTTCTTGTGACTTAAGCGTGAAGTAGCGCGTAAATTTGGAAATATCTGCATCTTCGGCTTTGAGCCAAAACTGGTAGAAAGCGTAAGGCGAAGTCATATTGGGGTCAAGCCAAATATTACCTTCTTCGGACTTACCAAACTTCCGGCCATCGGATTTGGTCAAGAGGGGCGTCGTAATGGCATAAGCCTTTGCACCCAGATTTCGGCGAATAAACTCCGTACCGGAAGTGATATTTCCCCACTGATCCGATCCACCCATTTGTACGACGCAGTCGTACTGCTGGTACAAGCACTGAAAGTCGTAAGCTTGAAGCAATTGGTAGCTAAATTCGGTAAATGAAATGCCCGTTTCGATCCGCTTTTTGACGGACTCCTTAGACATCATGTAGTTGACAGTCAGTGTCTTACCTACGGTACGCAAAAAGTCTAGCGCATTCATCTCTTTGTAAAAGTCTAGGTTGTTGACGATTTGCGCTTTATTATCACCTTCCTCAAAGTTGAGAAGGCTCTTCGCTTGTTGCATCTGGAAATGCAAGTTGCTATCTAGCTCTTCGTAGGACTTCAACTCCCTTTCTTTATCTTTCCCGGAAGGGTCACCAATACGGCCGGTAGCTCCTCCCATCAGCACGATGGGCTTATGGCCCGCACGCTGGAAGAGGGTTAGTAACATCAATTGCACATAGTTGCCGATGGTCATGGATGGGGCAGTGGGATCAAACCCGATGTAGCCCGTAGCCATGCTGTTTTGTAGTGCTTCTGCTACGCCGGGGGTGGAGTCGTGCAGCATTCCTCGCCATTCTAGTTCTTTGATGAAGTCCATTTTATATTGCTTTTGTACTTGTCGTAATGATGCCAGTGCATTTGGCACCGCAAATTTAGAATTTTTGATAATGAAACAAGTATGGGAAGGGAAAATTGAGTGGAAAAGTTCCATTGGAACTTGGTGGAGCTGAACCAATTGTACTTTGTCAAAACTGGTTTCAAGGCTATTCTTGGACTGAGTTTAATGAAATAGATAAGTTCAGCAAGTGTTTACACTGGTAGTCACTAAGTGACATGCTAATTTTATATTATCTAGAGATATGTTTTTTTGATTCTATAATTTGATGTATTTTTACTGTAAATATATTGAATATGAAAAGTATATCACTAAAGCTAGATGAAGATATTCTTATGGAAGCAGAAATATATCTTCAACAACTGAGGACAAGTAGAAATAAATACATTAATGAAGCTGTAGCTTTTTACAATCAGCATCAAAAACGTAAGTTAATAGAACAGCAATTAGCATTTGAATGCGAATTGCTGGCAGAGGACTCGATGAAGGTTTTAAAAGAATTTGAAATACTTGAAGATGAGCTGTAAAAGATTTGAGGTTTGGATTGCTGACCTAAATCCAAGATTTGGTACAGAACCAGGTAAGACCAGACCGATTTTAGTAGTTCAGAATGATTTTATGAATAAGCGTTTCCCTTCTACCATTGTTTGTCCTATCACAACATACGTTAGAGGTAAAACGAGTATCATTAGATTAAATCTTGAGCAAGGTGAGGCTGGATTGAATGAGAGAAGTGCTATTATGATAGATCAAATCCGTGCTATTGATAAAAAAAGGCTACTGAAGAAGATTGGAACGTTATCCGAAAAGCATACCACCAAACTTGAGGAAAACATAAAAATTGTATTAGGTTTTAATTTTTAGACTGCCATTACTTTCTAAATGTTTCCTAATTTTAGGTCTTCTTACAAATCCATTGATGAATATAACTTCTTTTATTGCAAGGCGGGTGGCAGCTTCGGGGCAAAAGTCGTTTTCGCGTTTGATTATTCGCATTGCGATAACTTCGGTGGCGCTAGGGGTGGCGGTGATGATTTTGGCGACGGCTTTGATTTCTGGCTTTAAGAACGAGATTAGCAGTAAAATTTTTGGGTTTTGGGGGCATATTCATATTACCGATAGTGGGCTGAATCGTTCGTTGTTGGATGCCTATCCTATTTCGCAGGAGCAAGATTTTTACCCCTCTTTGGATACGATTGATTCGGTACCATATCCAGTGACGGAGCACTGGCTGGGGATGGAGGTGGAGAAAATTGCGACGACTAATGGCGGTATCAAGCATATTCAAGTATTTGCGTTGAAGCCGGGGATTATTAAGGTCAAATCGGAGATTGAGGGGATTATTCTTAAGGGAGTAGGCGCAGACTTTGATTGGACGTTTATTCAGGATTATTTGCAAGATGGAGAGGTATTAGCTTGGCAAGATACAGTAGCAAATAAGGGAATACTCTTATCTCAGCAGACGGCTAACCGATTGCGCGTGAAGGTAGGGGACAGTTTTATTATTCACTTTCCAGAACGTGATGGGAATATTCTGAAAAAGCGATTTAAAGTCAGTGGCATTTATAAGACGGGCTTGGAGGAATACGACAGTAAATTTGCCTTGGTTGATATTCGGCAGCTCAGGCAGTTGTTGAAGTGGCGCGATGATGAGATCAGTGGCTTTGAAGTGTTTATTGATGATCTAAATGACTTGGATATTATAGCCGATTATATCTACTATGATCGGATGCCTGCCAGGCTCATTGCTGAGACCATTCGTGATAAATTCCCCGAAATTTTTGATTGGTTAGAGCTACAAGACATTAATGAGATCGTCATTTTAGGTTTGATGGTAATCGTTGCTATTATCAATATGATCACGGCCTTGATGATCCTTATTTTGGAACGTGCGAATATGATTGGTACCCTAAAAGCATTAGGGGGTAGCAATTGGGCGATTCAAAAGATATTCTTGTACTATGCAGGTAACATCATCTTGTATGGCCTATTTTGGGGCAATCTCATTGGCCTTGGTCTTGGTTTTTTGCAAGACCAGTTTGGCATTATCCAACTTTCCGAAGCGGATTACTACCTCTCTGTGGCTCCCGTTCACTTTGATCTGTGGAGTATCTTGGGTATTAATATTGGCACACTGACTATCATCCTCATCTTTTTGATCGTTCCTTCCTTTTTGGTCACGAGTATTAGTCCGGTGAAGGCTATTCGGTTTAAATAGTCACATACATTTTGAACCTCACCAGAATAGCAGGATACTACTCCTAAAGTACCAAGATGCACTACTACTTACTGCTTAAGTCTGCTTTTGCATATCTGTACGCTCGTGAGTCAACAGAAGATGATTATTTTGCACTGCTTAAAGATAAATTGGGTGTTGAAAAGGAGCAGTTGGAAGCGTATATTCGAGCAGAAATGGTTAAATTAGGGAGGAGAAGAGCTTGTTAAAATATGTCATATGATCAAAGCTGCAATTTTAAAAAGTAAAATGAGTAGGGTAAGAGTCTTATTGCTCATGATATCGGCTTTTCCTATTAGTGTGAGCATTTATGGACAAGTACAGCTTACAACTAGCGAGCTAGTTAAAGACACCGTGCATTGGAAACTACTAAGTGAGGGTGAATACGAAATTCAATATCCAGACAGTTGGGAAGTCAGCAATAGCGGTCAGATGGGAACTACCTTTGTAATTCTTAGCCCATTATCAAGTGAGCTAGATCAATTTAGAGAGAATGTCAACTTAATGGTTCAAGATTTAGCAGGGTATAGCCTGACACTAGACCAGTATGTGGAACTATCTGAAAATCAGATTGAGACCCTCATAACAGATGGAAAAATTTCATTCAGTGAAAGACAAGAAAGAGAAGGTGTTCAATACCATAAGGCGATTTACACAGGCAGACAAGGAATATTTAAATTGAAGTTTGAGCAGCTTTATTGGCTTGTAGGAGATACAGCCTACATATTAACACTAACTTGTGAAGAAGATCAATACGAAAAATACAAAGAAATAGGAGGACTCATTTTGAAAAGTTTTGAGCTTAAAAAAAGTTGAATACTTCTTAGGTGATGTGTAGTTATTGGGGCATATCTCAAAGCTCTGACACAGCCAGAGCATCTAGAATCTATGGAGGATTTGGAACGGAGTCCAACTGCAAAACTACCCTTCTCACAGCATCCAATATAAACTTAAGACAATTTATAATTGGATTGCAATTTATCTTAATTTAGGGTGCTATTTGTAGGCTTTTTTGTAAAGCGTGGCCTTAGAACATCATTCCATCACCACCTTCTCCACAAAAACCTCATCCTCCATACGCACTTCGAGTACATAAACACCCTGATAATCCTCCACTTCCAACACCAACTCCCGATCAGTCGTCTGAGTTTGAAAGACAACTCTACCAATAGCATCCAACAAACGAATCTGGGCAGAACTACCACTCCCACGCTCAATCTTCAAAAAGCCCCTAGCGGGATTCGGGAATACTTTTAAGCGCGCTGGCTGAGGCAGCTCCTCTACATCCGTCAAAATATTATCGCATACAATTTCATAATCCATTGCTTCTGCCAAATTGATGGTATCGCGAACGGTTGTTCCATTACATTCGTAGCTGACTTCGTAGGTACCCTTAAATCCGCGTACCGTGGCCGCGCCCATCGTATTCGTAACGAGCGATTCTTCTGTCCACCATTGGTTGAAGAGTAAGTCCGTGAAGGCGGCGTGGCAGGGTGTTTCGCTCCAATCGAGGCGGTAGAGGTTGGTACCTGCATTCATGTAGGTTTGGCCATCCCAGAAGCTCCAGAAGAGGAAGCCATCCATGCTTTCATGGCTGTAGATGGCGGTCATAAAATCACGGAGGTAGTTGCCAGCGAGTTCTTCATCTACAAAGCTGGGCAGGTCGAACTCGGTGATTTTGGCTTTTAGGCCAAAGCTGTCATAGAAGTCATCCAGGGTGGCAAGCACATCGTAGATGCTATTGGGAATCCCACCAATATGTCCTTGGAAGCCTAGGCCGTCAATGGGGGCTGTGGAGTTGACGAGTTCGCCGGTGAATTGTTTGAGGCGGTCGTACTCTGCATTGCCGGGAGCGGTGTTTAAACTGAGGGTAACGTAATCATTGAGCCAAAGTCCCACGTCGGGGTCTAGCTCGCGTGCCTTTTCAAATATTTCGATATACAGCTCGCGACCTGTTTCGTAGTCGGGCGAGGCGGCAAAGGCGTTCGCTAGGTCTTGATTGACCGTTATTTCGTTGAGCACATCCCAGTCGTGGATTTCGGGGCCTACGCCAGGGTAGAGCATTACTTCTTCGAGGCGTCCATTAATCCGCTGTTGGAGGTAGGAGATGTTGCTGTAGTTTTGGGGAATATCGTCAGGCATATAGGGCGTGCCGGGCCAGACGAGGTTGTGCCCTCGGATTTTTAGGTTGTTTTCTTTCAGCCAGCTGACGGCGGTTTGCAATTCGGGTTTGGTGACAAACCACTCTTGTTCCCAGCCATCCCATTTGAGGTCGTTTTCAAAAACGACGGTATTAAAGCCACGGCCATTGCCATCTAGGTTGGTGATTTTATTTTCATAAATGACGTTATAATCTGGGTTATTGGCAATACGAGAGGCTAAGATGGCGGAGCCAAAATCGAAGCGATGGCGCAGCATTTTCAGCTCGACTGCTTCATTTTCAACGAGTTCACCAGCAGTATTGCGCACAACTAGGTTAAAATCGGCCTTGCGAAACTGATCGATACGCGCATCGGCTTCGGCGCGCCAGGGCGCATCCGCTTCATAGCCGCCATAAAATTCATTATTGATTTCACTCGGAAGGTCAGAGAGGTCCGCTTCATTCTGATAATTGATTGCTGTGAATCCACCAATTTCTATGGTTTGAGCGACATTGCCCATATGGAAACCCCAGTTGCAGGTATTGACGGCATAACTTGCCATGCTTTCAAAAGAGACAATATACCGTTGCCACTCTTCTGTAAGTGGTAAGTTGAGGTAGACTTCCTTGGCAAAAGTGGTATTATTTTCTGCAAAAAAGTTGACTTCTCCTGGGCCATTTACCGAGCGGATGAAAAACACTGCCATCATCTTATCCCCTGCTTGGATGCTGCTTTTATTGGAAATGGTCCAGCCCGCATCCCACGGGTTATTCCCTGCACTACCGATAAAGCAGCGCTGCTGGCGCGCAAACACTTGATCCGTTGCATTTTGTACACTAAAGTTTCCTCCATAGCCTATTGCATTCTGATAAATTTGGCTCTCATTGTCATAAAAGACCCATTGCCCCTGAGGCAAGCCAAAATCATCACCAAAAAGGGTGGTAAGGTAGGTATGATAGTTGTCTTGTGCCAAAAGGCTCATCGGCAAAACAAAGAGGAGCAATAACAACGTTCTGTGCATGACTATAAGTTTACTAATTCAAAAAAATAGATGCACCCTAAAACCGGGCTAGGGTGCATCCAAAAATAGTATAAAAACTATACATGACGCAAAGTGGTTTGCCACCTGCAACACCACTTTGGTACAGTATACCGCGTGCCGCGTTACGCGGTATGCTGACATTGACGTAGTCGCGCAACGGCGTGACTACTCAATCGTCAGTATTATTTACAAAATTTCAAAAATCCACTGTATACGCCATCAAGGCGCACCTGGATCAAATACATGCCCTGTGGTAGATTCGCTGTGTTTATCGATTGTACTTGCTCGCCCACACCGGTGTAGCCCAGATCGAGGGTTTGTAGAGCCTGTCCATAAGTATTGAAAATGGCCACTTCTAGTCGACCTGCATGTAGGGTTTCCATCACTAAATTGAGCTGATCCACTACCGGATTAGGATAAGCGGTAAGACGGTTTAGTTTTTCAATATTCTGCACCCCTACAATAGGACTGCCAAAAGCCAGCCAGTCAATCTCAATGGTACCCGCAAAACCTCCATCTGCTGCATTTGCAAACAATTGTAAGGCTTCGATGCGTAGGCCGTCCACTGGGCAAGGGCCCTGCGTACAAGGCGTTCCGCCAAAGCCACCATCATTGTAGGCGCCAGCATAGTTGAGCTCATAGGTAGCAAATTCGGTAGTTAGGTCTACAGATTGGGCATTGGCATTGGTGACAAAACCTCTATTGTCCTGTAAATCCACTCGCAAGTTCACGGCCTCTGAGGCGCGCGCGCGAATGTAGAGCAAGTCATTGCTACCCACTGCATCTGCTAGGGAAAGCTCCCCAAGTTCGTCGTGTATCGCATAGCCTACTGGCGCGAACGGATTAGCTGTACCATCACCCGTGATGGTCCATAGCTCATCATTGGTGGTAGAGGTATAACCATCCATATCGCTGATAAACAATACAGTATTGGAACTAATTTCATCCGAATAATTGATCTCACCAGTTGGCCCTTCACCACCACCTAGGGGCTGACCAAATGAAATCCAATCGATCGTAACAGTTCCATCAAATAGGCCCACGCCAGGATTGACAAAGAACTGCAAGTTCGCAATCCGCTCCCCATCTACTGGGCAAGGGCCAGCATCGCAAGGTGAGCCACCAAAGCCACCATCATTGTAGTTGTTGGTAAAGTCAATTTCAAAGACTTGATAGTCTTCACTAAGCGCATTAGCTACTGCTGCTGCATTGGTGACAAACATGCCTTCATCCTGTAGGTCAATTCTCAACTCGGTACCTGCCACACTTGATTTAGCCCGTACAAAAAGCTTGTTCTGGCTGGCCACAGCATCTGCAAGAATAGTTTCCCCAGCACTGTTATGCACGCCATAATTGATAGGCGTCCACATATCACTAGTTCCATTACCCGTAATAGTCATTTCACTATCTGCAAAAGTAGAAACCAAGCCACTTGGATCAGAAATGAAATCAACCGTAGCATCATCCATCTGATCTGAATAATTAGGCACGCCTACTGGACCTGTATTATCTGGCGCTGGCTGTCCGATAGAGATAAAATCGATGAAGATCGTGCCAGTATAACCACCCGCTACCGGGTCAGGATAAATCAGTAACTGTCGAATAATAGTAGGATCGACTTGACAAGGGCCTGCATCACAAGGCGTACCGCCAAAGCCACCATCGAGGTAGTTACCTGCAAAATTATATTCATAGGTAATAAACTCGTCACTAATAATTTTTGTCAAACTAGCTTGATTAGTCGTGAGACCCGTAGTATCGACTAAGTCGATCCGTAGCGGTACCGTACCCGATGCTGTGCGAGCGCGAATGAATACTTTATCTTGCGCAGGAGCCATGTCTAAGACCAGCTCTTCATCGAGTTCTTTATCGTGCAAAACGTAAGAAACTGCTGCAAATGCACCAGCCGCACCATTACCTTCGATAATCAAATCGCTACCCGTTTCACTGACTGCAAGGCCAGGTGTTTCTGCGGTATATTCAAGGGTTTCATTATTAAAATGGTCTTCATAGATTAATTCTGCGGAAGGCCCCGCAGGCTCCAATGGGATACCAAATGAAATGTAATCAATGGTGAGCTCACCCAAGAATTCACCTACCCCCGGCTCTATGAAAATATTCATCTGAGAAACGCGCGTGCCATCCACTGAGCAGGGGGCAGTATCCGGGGTGCAAGGCGTTCCGCCAAAGCCCAAGTCAATGTAGGTTCCTGCAAAGTCAAATTCGATCACCGAGAAGTCAGTACCTACCAGCTTGGTAATCGAACCCTGCGTATTGGCAAAACCATCAATATCGATGACATCAAAGCGGATCGTCGTGTTGGGCACCGTCGATTTAATCTTGACATACATTTTGTTATTTCCTGTAATGTCAATATCTATTGGATCATAAGTCACTTGATTACGGATCAAGTAGCTCAATGGATCCCACATGGGGTTGGTACCATCTCCGGTAACGATCAGCTCGGAGTTGTCGCTCAAACTAAGGTCATAAGTAGCGAGATTGACAAAGGAGGTGATAGAGCTATCAGACTCAAAATGATCCTGGAAAACATCAGACATGATTTCGCCTTCTGGCTCCTCGCCAAAAGAGATATAATCGATCACTACCGTTCCATTAAACCCACCTACGCCGGGGTCAGTAAAAAATACCAGTTGGGTGATGTTCGTGCCATCAACCGGACAGGGCCCGCTAGAACAGGCCGTACCACCAAAACCACCATCGGTATAGGCACCTGCAAAGTCAAACTCTAGGATCTGATAATCGGTAGTAAGTATTTTACTAATACCAGCCAGGGAGGTAACAAATCCATCTCCATCTTCTAAATCCATACGTAGGGAAGTACCTACATTACTAGCTTTTGCTCTCACAAATACTTTGTTGTTAGCAGTGGCATCCACACTGACCGTATTGCCAGATGCAGGATCATGCAAAGCATAGGTAAATACATCGAAAGGTGCAGTGTTACTGGCATTGATGGTCAGTTCACCATTTTCCTCAGAGAAGCTGTAGCTTGGTGAACCACCCATAAAAGCGGGATCATCATTATCAAATTGATCCACATAGACTTGGGCAACGCTTACTGCGGACCATAGGCAAAGGCTAACTAATAGGGTAAAAAGTTTCTTCATAATTGTGATTTTAATTAGGTATATCAAAAGATACGTTTCAGTGTATCGCTATAAAATTTCTACAAATCGGATATTATCCACATTCACCTCCAGCAGGGTATTCGAATCATCATTATCTGTGAGGTGAAGTTTCAAGAGCTTAACTTTGGTAGGATCCACCAGGATGTCCTCAAAATTGGCAAATCGGTTGAGTGGAACGGAGATGCGCTGCCAGCCCTCCCAATCTACATGTAGATTGTATACAAAGTCAGTATTCAAGCCTTCATGTTCTAGCAAGATGAGGATGAGGTGGGTGTTGGTTCGGCCATTGTTATGAATGTCCATTTCCAGCAGGGTATTATTGATGTCGGTGGTCAAGCCAAATGTTGTGAAGGTATCTCCTGGAAAGCCAAAATCACTTTGCGCGCCTCCAATCCAGGTAATGCCCAAGTCATCGGCACCAGTCAGCTTAAGGTAATTACCATCAAGCGGTTCTGGTGCTGCATTTTGTACAGCGGTAATACCATTTTCGTTTACCTGCCCTACAAAGCCCCACTTGTGCGTCTCGCTCCTCATACCATTGCCATCAAAATCGTTGACCAAGATAGAGTTGATCGAAAAAAAGTTAACTGGGGAAATCGCTTCTCCGCCATTGGCAGAAACGGTGACTCTACCTTTTTGGATACCCTCTGGCACAATGACCTCCATCGAGTCGGGGAAGAGGGTTAGCACCTCGCCTTCTACCTCTTCAAAAAAGGATACCGAAACAGGTTCAAAAAAGTTTTTGCCCGTTATGGTAACAACATCTCCTGGGGAGGCAAATTCAGGGGTGATGTTAAAGATAGCAGGGGCTTCAAGGGTCACTCTGAAATTAGCAGTCGCTGTACCTCCTGCGGTTCGCATCTCCACCACATGGTCTCCCAATGGAACATTATTTGGAATGCGGAGTAGGAGCGCTACCTCCGAATTATAAGCCGTATTGAAGTTAATCTGCTGGCCACTGAAAGTGATTTCTTGGATATTACCAAGGTTATTTCCCTCAAAGGTAATCAGCGCTCCCGCCGGGCCAAAGGCTGGTGTGACCATCTCAATAGTGGGTGGAGGAGTGTCTTTTTCGCAAGACAACAACACGATCAAACTTAACAGTAAGCTGTATTTAAGAAATTTGGTCATTTGTTTACAGTTTATAAGTTGAGCTATTCGCTTAGTAGCCAGGGTTTTGCGTTAGGTTTGGGTTAATCTGTATCTCACCTGAAGGAATAGGGAAGAGCAAGTTGTGCAGAGCTGGATTCTTTCCGTGGATGCTCAAAATCTCGATGGCCCTACCACTGCGCAACAGATCAAACCACCGATGCCCTTCAAACCCAAACTCTACCCGCCGCTCATGCAGCATGATTTCTTTATCAATCATAGTAAGCGGTTCAAGGCCTGCGCGGGTACGTACGGCATTGAAAGCATCCAGGGCTTCTCCATTGGAGGAAACGCCCCCTTCAATCTCCATAATACATTCTGCATAGGTAAGCAGCATGTCCGCATAGCGGATAACGTGTGCATTTTGAGGGGTGCTCATAAAGCAAATGTCCGGTCCGCTGCCCACCACATATTTCTTAATATTACCAGCACTAGCGGAAGCACCAGCAGCAGGGTAGGTGTACCCCCCATCATCTGCATTAATACTTTCGTAGTGTTCATTGGAAGTCATTACCGTCCATTTTTTGCGCAAATCACCCTCCTCAAAAGCATCCATAATGGTTGTATTAGGGGTAGCTACTACTGGGCCAGTGGGGATGTGAGAGCCCCAGCCATCGCGGTCTTTGGTGATGCCTTCGCCCCAAGGAGCGAAGAAGGCCTGCATGGGGTTGCCTGTATTGAAAGGGCCACAGCCTGCATACTGTACTTGGAAGATAGACTCGATATTGTTGTCAGTCGTTTCCAATTCAAAATTAGCAGCATAGTCTGGCATCAACTGATACACTCCCAAGTCGATCACTGCTTTGGCCGCATCTTTTGCCATTACATATTCGCGGCGTGTTAGGTGGGCTTTCGCCAAAAAAGCCAGTGCTGCGCCCTTGGTAGCGCGGCCATTATTCTGGCCTGATCGTTCCAGCGGAAGGTGTTCAGCTGCTTCTGTGAAATCCGCCTTGATTAAGTCATACACTTCTGCCACGGTAGCTCTGGGGAATAGGAGGTCTTCGCCAAATACGGGCGGTTCGGTAATGAGCGGCACCCCACCAAAGATGCGCACCAGATCAAAATAAGCTACTGCCCGCAAAAATTTTGCTTCCGCTGCTAAAGGGGCCTGTTCCGCCTTATCGATAGGCGATTCCTCCAATTTGGCTAGTACCGTATTGGCATATGTAACCTGTTGATAGTGGCGCGCCCAGTAGTTGCCTACAATAAGGTTATCAGCTGTTACCGTAAAGTTATCGATGGGCGAGAAGTCAGGATCGGTTCCGCCAGGCATGGAGTTATCTGAAGGAATTTCAGTAATCATCCAGCCTTTTCCTGTCCAGTCAATATCGAGCATAGGGGCGTAGCTGCCTACCAGCGCAAGGTTAACTTCGTCCACATTTTGGTAAAAATTATCGGTAATGATTTGGTCTAGTGGCTCTCTTTCGAGGAAAGACTCACAGGCTGTAAGTAGGAGCATCCCTATAAGAGCAGATAGTATAATTGATTTCTGTTGCATCATTTTCTTTTTTCGCTAAAATTGAACGTTTAAGCCAAAAGTGTAGGAGCGAGCGATCGGGTAGCGCCCATTTTCTACCCCATTGATTAAAGGGTTTTGATTAAAGGAACCCACTTCAGGATCGTAGCCCGTGTAGTCCGTCCAGGTCACTAGGTTTTGTGCGGAAGCATAAACTCTTAGATTCTGTATGCGGATTTGCTGTAGCCAACTCTTAGGGAAGTTGTAGCCCAAGGAGATATTTCTGAGCCGAATAAAAGTACCATCCTCAATAAAGCGGGTAGAGATACGGCGATTATCATTGGGGTCAGAACCCGTTGCCCGAGGTACATCCGTAATGGTATTGAGCGTAGTCCACCGGTTTTGTACCACTGCCGATTGGTTATTGAGCCCTGCCATACCCTCCGTATCGCGGCGTAAGAGGTTAAGGATTTCATTACCAAAAACGCCTTGGAAAAAGATGTTGAGATCAAAGCCCATATAAGAAAAGTCGTTGCTCATATTAAGGGTGAAATCAGGCAGTGGATCTCCAATAAAGGTTTGATCGGCATCTGTAATTACGCCATCGCCATTGAGGTCTCTAAACTTAATATCGCCCGCGCGCGTGCCATTCGACTGGAAAGGACTTTCCGCTACTTCTGCCTGCGACTCAAAGACTTTCTCCATCACATAGCCATAAAACTGGCTGATGCTGCGCCCTTCCTCAGTGCGAGTCACCGGTAGGCGCTGGATGAGGCCAATGAGGTTACCATTAGAACCCAAGCTAATCACTTCATTGCGATTAATGGTATAGTTAAGGGCAGTGCTCCACTTGAATTTTCCAGAAAGATTGACAGTGCGCAGCGAAAGTTCTAAGCCTCTATTTTCAATTTCACCAATATTTACAAAAGGCGGGTTGAGGCTGCCGGCAGTGCTAGGTAGCAAGGCAGGTAAAAGCATGCCATCGGCGCGCTTAACATAATAGTCGGCAATAAATTCAATACGGTTGTTGAATAGGCCTAAGTCCATGCCCACATTCGTTTGGAAAGAGGACTCCCAACGCACCGAGGGGTTGGCTAGGTTATCTGGCACAAAACCTGTGACTAAGTTATCATTTAGCGCCACACTCACGGCCCGTAAATTCGCGAGATACGAGTACAAGCCAATCTCTTGGTTCCCCACCTCACCCACTCCTACGCGGAATTTGAGGTTGTCGATAGCCTCCACACTTTTCAGGAAACTGGTATTAGACGCCCGCCATGCGACAGCTACTGAGGGGAAAATGCCATAGCGATTTTCCGGTGAAAACCGAGAAGAACCATCCACCCGAACCGTACCGGTGAGTAAGAGCTGTTCATTAAAATTGTAATTCAAGCGGCCAAAATAGGAGAGGAGTGCCCAGTGGCCCGCCCCACCATTGGTCTGTTGTTGTCCTACATCACCTAAGTTGATGCTCTGCAAGTCATTCGTCGGGAGGTTTTCTCTGGAAGCAAAAAGCCACTCGTACGCACCCGATTGTGCTTCGAAGCCCGCCAAAACGCTGAGGTGGTGCTTTTCAGCTAATTGCTTATTGAAGGTGAGCAAGTGCTTGTTAATCCAAAAGCGGCTATTGCTGCTGTTGTTGCGAATACCAGATTTACCAAAGAAATTACCTCGTTGGAAGGAAGGGAAAAACGTAAGGTGATCCGAGTAAACGAGGTCGGTACCAAATTCAGTGCGGTAGCGGAGCCAAGGAAAAATATCGGCTTCCAAGTAAATATTAGCTAACAGTCGGGTTTTTTCGTTGACATCATTGGTTTCCAGCGCTCGCGCTACTGGATTATCAAAGGCTAGGGTGATTTCTTCTTGTGGGCCAGCAAAGCTGCCATCAGCATTGCGAACGGGAGCATTGGGAACCATCAAAAGCGCGGTGTACACCACGCCACTGCTATTGTCATTAAAGGTGATATTCTCTTTAGTACGACTTACCAATAGGCTGTTGCCAATGCGTACGCGATCCGAAAACTTATGATCGACATTAATTTTAGTAGAGATGCGATTAAAATCGGAGCCTACTACAATCCCTTCCTTGAAGTGATAACTTCCCGAAATAGCGTAGTTGGTATTCTCACTTCCACCAGAAAGCGTAAGCTGATAATTTTGCATCGTAGCGCGTCTAAAAACGGCGTCTTGCCAATCAGTCCCTGCTCCTAATAATTCAGGATTGGCAAACTCTTCAATGGGATCCCAGCCTACGCTCTGGTAATAGCTGGCATATTCTTGCAAATTGAGGACTGGAATCTTACGGGTTAATTCTTGCACTCCATAGTAGGTATCAAAGGTGATATTGGAGCGTCCCTCCTTACCCCGCTTGGTAGTAATCAGCACCACCCCATTAGCCGCCCGCGCACCATAGATAGCAGTAGCAGAAGCATCCTTCAAAATCTCAATTGACTCTATGTCTGCTGGATTAATGGTGTTGAGGGCATTGGGATTTTGCCCCCCTCCATCTAATTCCGCAAAGTTGGTCGAAGTGCCTTGGTTGTCATTCACAACAGGGATACCATCGATTACATACAGCGGCTCGGCGGTGAGCGTAGAGCCAATCCCTCGGATTCGGATCGAGACTCCTCCACCAGGAGCACCAGAGTTTTGGGTCACAAATACGCCGGCCGCACGTCCCTGCAACGCTTGGTCTAAGCCAGTGGACGGCAGGGCCGCTAGTTCTTTTTGGGTTACCGAAGATAACGCCCCTGTCAGGTCACTCCGCTTTTGGGTGCCATAACCCACTACCACTACTTCGTCCAATTGCTTAGCATCCGATTCTAAGTAGATGATACCCAGCTCTTTGGTACTTACTTTTACCGTCTTAGAGAGATAACCGATATAGCTGATCTCTAGTATATCCCCCGCTTCTACTTGCAGTTGAAAGCTACCGTCTATCAGCGTAGCTGTTCCATCTGAGCGGCCTCTCACAATGACGTTCACCCCAATCAGCGGATCATTATTTGCAGCATCGTATACGAAACCTTTCGCCATGAAGCGTTCTTTGACCTGTTTTTTGGGGGCTATCGAGTTGGAGCTATTTCTACTTTTTCCTTTAGAAAATGTACTTGTGCTGTTTTGCTTTTTGATAACGAACGTCTTCGCATTCAGCTTCTTGTAGGTGAATGGCACGCGCTTAAGTAAGGTCTTGAGGTCATCTTCCACGCTTTTGCGCTTCAGCGTCCAGCCTTTTACGGTCACTTTTTCCAATTGCTCTACATCATATACGATAGCCACCTGATAGGTATTGGCAATTTGGTCAACGGCGTTGATGAGTGGCATGGTTTTGCCTTTTTGGGATGTGGTGTGTGCCTGCAAAGTAGGCCCAGCCACTAGCAGGCAGAGGCAATAGAGGAGGCCCATCACTGGTGATGGGAGCGATAGAGTATATATTCGTTTCATACCATTTAAAATCAAAGAATCAAACAAAAATTGGTTTATTCGAGGATGTACTGCCGCTCAGCGGTCTGTTGAATGCTTAAATCATAAATAGCTGCTAATGCTTCAAATAGTAGTGCTGGATTATTTTCTGGTATCTGGGCGTTTACTTTTAGATCTAATAATGCTTTATTATTTACTTGAATGGTCCAGCCAAAATCGTGCTCTATTTGGGCAATCACACGCGCGATGGTTACATTTCTGAAGTTCATCTGGTTATTGCGCCAAGCAGCGATTCCGTCTGTATTGACCTTTACTTTTGATAGCTTTTTATCGAGAATACTGATCTGTTCTCCTGGAAGCATGGAAATGCTGGAAGCATCGGGTAACTCCAATTGTACTTTTCCTTCCACAAGTGTCAGCTCAAAATCGTTGGGTCGTTGGATGACGTTAAAAGAAGTGCCTAACACTTGGATATCACCATTGGTAGTATGTACAATAAATGGTTCCTTGGGACGATGAGCTACCTCAAAATAGGCTTCTCCAGAGAGCCAAATTTCGCGTTGGCCATTATAATTTAAGGTAGTAGCGTGCTTTAAGTTGGAGTTGGCATTGAGCGTAATCGTTGTGCCATCTGTTAGCTTTATTTCTTGGGTTTCCCCAAATGGGGTGTCATAGCTCACCAATTGAGGAGCGCTAGGTTGTGCCATTTTCCAAACGCCAAAACCAGCGGTTAGTAGCAATAAAATAGCAGCTGCTTGGAGCCAAGGTCGGCGTAATATACGCCTAACTTTTTGGTTGGTTGACTTCGTTTGGATAGCCTGCTGTAGCCGTGCCAATTCTTGTTGCGTTTCAGCTGGTGAAGGATACAGTTGCAACTGATGCACTAACGCTTTAGCCTCCTGCATCGTACTATCTGCCACCTGATGCTCCACCTGCCACTGTTGCCAATAGCGGGTTTCTTGAGGCGAAGGAGCACTACAGAACTGCTGAAAGCGTTCGTTGGCGGCCAGTTCTGCTGCTGTTATTGGTTGGCTTGTTTGCATTTTTATTTGTTATAGCCCATGTAGGCTTTACAAAGATAGAGGAGATAGAAATTGGTTTTTACTATGCCCAACCAAATTTTTTTTCAAAAAAATAAAAAAAGACTAAATAATATGGCTTTTCGCAGTTTCTTAATAGCCGAATGGATTTGATTATAAACGGTTTGTTTGCTCTTGCCAGTTTGAGTGGCAATCTCTTCATAGCTCAGCCCGAGCTGGAATCGGGCACTTAATACTTTCCGTTCGGTATCAGAAAGAGCGCTCATCGCCTTTTGTACCTGCACTTTCTTAAGATGATCCGTCTGTAGTTCGATAAGTTGTGCCTCATAGGACGGCTCAATGGGGGATGCTGCTGCTAATTCGTGGGTGGCGGTACGCCGCTTTTTTAGTTCCTTGATGATCCGGCGGTGTAAGGACTTCCGTAGATAAGCTTGCCAGTGCTCGACAGCATCCAAGGCTAGCTGTTTTTCCCATAGGTCTAAAAAGAGGCTTTGAATTTGGTCTTTAGTAAGCTCTCGATCCGCACTCAGCTGTAAGCCATAGGCAAACAAAGCAGGGAAATGCTGCTCAAAGAGTTGTTCGAACTCTTTTTGGTATGGCGACTTGTTAGACGGTTGTTGAGGCTTCAAAGTTGACCTAAACTTGTTTAGTGGCTAGAATATACTTAGACTTGTTCCGCCGGTCGCGAATGAGCGAAAGCGCAGCAAATTTTATTCTGAACAAGGCAAAAAACGCAGGCGATGCCTAAGCATCGGCGAGGCTTTTTAACGCAGTGCAGGATAAAATTTTGCCGCTTGCAGCCATT
>JBCCRH010000009.1:0-32747 GCA_039208045.1 Bacteroidota bacterium | reverse complement strand
TCTCAAAAGTGATCTGCTCGTTTGCTTCAAAAATATCATTACCGTTAAAGTCTATCCAGCCGTTCAAGAATCCACCTCCTGTGGGTAACGTGCTAGTCACCTCAATACAGGAAACATTACCGGGTACTAATGGCGTTAAAAAGCGCACCCCATCTTCATCATCAACTCCTGCGGTACCTTTTGCAAAACTACTCACTGTACCATCATCACCATCGCCTTGGCGACCTGCTTCAAAAGTTGGCGCACCGTTTTCTTCTGCATCTACACTACTTCCCAAGTACTTGCCATCTTGCATCAAGTGTCTTGCTCCATCAGTAGCTAAAAGTGTCTCAAAGCCATCCGGTAAATCCCCATAATCGATACCCACATACCCAAAGTCTATACTAATATCTTCTTGTGCATCTGGGAAGTTATCTACTGCTCCTGGCGTATCCGTCAGTCCATCTTCGCCCGTTGGTAAGGCAATTGGATCAGTAATTGTCACCGATACACTGGGGCGATCTGAATCATCAAAATCGTCATTGCCACTATCACTTGGGGAGGCAGTCAAATCATCAGGATCTATAACCGTTACTTCATATTCTCCAGGGATTAGGCCACAGAAATAGTAGTTACCATTCGCATCAGTAGTAGTCGTATACATCTCTGTACCGCCCGCAGGATTCGTCCACTCTAGATTTAAAGTCACACCTTCTAGACCAGCTTCTCCCATATCTTGCGTGCCATCAAAGTTGCTATCTTCCCAAACTAAGTTACCGAGCTTGGCTAAAGGCACTTTGTAATCTTCAATCTCTCCAAAGGGAACCGGTAAAGCTTGACTATTTGGCGGAAGCCCACCCATAGGACTAAGGCGGAAGCGCACAAAAGCAGCACCCTCACGGAAAATGGCCCCCGTGGGTACATCGAAGCAGTATAACTCATCTGCTACGCCACCACCCATTGGGATGCTATTGCCATTCGCACTAGTAAAGGTTATTTCTTCTGCTATGCTGAAGATGCCATCCCCGTCAAAGTCTACCCACATTTGTAAAACCGCATCACTAGCTGTGTTATTAACTGCCGTTACCGAAATACAAGCTTCTTCACCGGGAAGCATAGGCGTCACAAACTCAATTCCATCTTCATCATCATCTCCATCATTGCAAGCACCAAAAGTCGCTAGGCCAGGATCATTATCATCGCCGCCACTCATCAAGCCTGCCATCGCTTCGGGTAAGCCATTAATCTCGGAATCCACACAGGTGCCCAGAGTAAGATTTTCGTTCACGATATGCTTTGGCCCGTTAGGATCTTCCGTACCATAAGTGTCTGGCAAATCACCGTAGTCAAAGCCAACTACCTGTATCATATAGTCTTCTACCTCGCCTGTACTCGCCGTACCTACCGCAATCATCACTTCCGCCATATCGTTAGCTAAGCGAATACGCATCCCTAGGTCTTGACCTACTACACTAGCCACTGGCACTGGAATTGACACCGCAATATCCTCTGTCATTGTATTTTGAGGAACAGCTGCTGTAAACTTCTCCGTCGTAGCATCAAAAGAACCATCCTTATTGAAATCTATAAATACCGCTAGCGTGGCATCCGCTCCGCTCATGTTCATCACCGGAATATTGAGCGTTGTGGTTTGCGTCAAAATAAATAGTGGAATCGTAGCTAAATCAATACCATCTTCATCATCGGGATCGCCCATTACTCCATTATTATCATCACCACCCATCTCGCCTGCATCGGCACTGGGCTGACCATCCGCTTCATCATCTACCGCAGCCCCTATTTTTAGTAATGGATTACCCACCGCATCGGTCAATATCTGGTGGCGGGCACCATTATCACCTCGTAGCGTCTGATAATTGGCAGGTACCAGAGGCATACTCGGATCACCGCCCGTACCCATGCCCGTATCTGGCAAATCACCATAATCAAAGCCTATTGATGGGTTGATATAATCTTCAATTTCTCCATCGGGAGCAACTCCTGTCGGGCTACCTGCTGCTGTCGCATCCGTACTCAAGCGCAAGCGCACTCCAAGTGGAGCAGTCAGCACGGCACTTAATGGCGGAGTTACGTTAAAGGTTACTATGGTGGCTCCGTTAATGACGGTCTCCGTGTATACCTCTCCAGCATCATTCAGCACTCCATTATCATTCCAATCAATAAATAATACCAGTGTTGCATCCATGCCCGTCATATTCATCACATCTACTGGAATATTCACCGGAATACCGGTAGTAAAGGTCGGTAAGGTCAAGCCATCTTCGTCTGCTCCATCTCCCATCGCCATTGGGCTTTGCTGGCCATCTGCTTCCGCATCGACCGTCGCGCCAATCTTTAGATTTACAGACCCCGTTGTGGGGTCAGTACTGATCTTATGGCGAGCACCATTGCTGGCAGTTTGTGTCTCATAGTTGCCCATGCTCGTGCCAGGACCTAAGTCGACTAAGTCCCCAAAGTCAAAGCCCATTACTTGGATAAAGTAATCCTCTACTTCTCCGTCAGGAGCGTCGCCGGTGGGACTAGCCACTGCTGAAGCGTCTGTGCTGAGTCGGAATCGTAAGCCTAAGTTGGTATTCAATACCGCATTGGTTGGCACTACAAAAGGAACGGTAGCAGACACATCGGTGGATGCTAACGAAATGGTAAATACCTCTCCGGCATCATTGAGTGTACCGTTATTGTTCCAATCTGCATATGCTACTAAAGTGGCAGCACTGCCCGTAGTATTGACGATTGGAATAGTAGCATTGACCGTAATACCAGCTACAAACATCGTTCCAGTATCAAATCCATCCTCATCGTCGCCATCACCCGCATTATTTGGATCAGCATCTGGTTGGCCATCGGCCTCCGTATCTACGATGACTGTATTCCCCAAATAAAGAGCTGGGGTAGCAGGAACACAGTGGCGAGGACCACCGTCCGCTAGAGTTGTCGGATAGTCTGGCGTGCCGGCAATAGTGCCGTCTGGCAAATCACCATAATCTACGCCGTCGACAACGACGGTGACGGTAGCCATATCTGCCGCGCAAGCTGCCCCTGCTGAAAAGGTATAATTAAAGGTATACGTACCAGCAGGAGTACCCGTTGGGTCAAAGGTGCCTGCTGTGTTAAATCCAGTATTACCAGGGTTACTACCATCGGCAGTCCAGTCGCCCCCCATATCTGCACCAGTTAATTGTGCAAATAAATCTATCGTGGTCGTAGAAATTTGGCAAATCGTTAGTGGAGTGATTTGCATACCTGCCTCTGGCTGATTTTCTACAATAATGGTAACAGTAGCATCATCGGCAGCACAACCACCAGCTGCGGCAAAACTGTATGTAAAGGTATACGTACCAACACTTGCCCCTATTGGCTCGAAGGTACCTGCCCCGGCATCAAACATACCACCCATCGGGTTCATCGCTCCTGCTGCCCATGTTCCCATGGGGTCTTCTCCGTCTAGCTCATCAAATAAATTGATAGGGGTAGTAGCTGTCTCGCAAATTGTCAGCGCCATCGCTTGCATACCAGCTTCTGGCTGTGCAGCCACTTCGATGGTTACGGTCGCCATGTCGGCTTGACAAGCAGTGCCAGCTGTAAAGCTATAGATAAAGGTATACGTACCAACGCTCACCCCAGTTGGGTCAAACTCACCTGCCCCTGCATCAAACATACCACCCATTGGGTTCATCGCTCCTGCCGTCCAAGTACCCATCGGGTCTTCTCCATCTAGCTCATCAAACAGATTAATCGTTGTAGTGGAACTCTCACAAATCATTGCTGCCATCGCTTGGGCGCCCGCCTCAGGTTGCTCTTCTACAATAACCGTAACGGTAGCATCATCGGCCATACAACCGCCAACTGCTGCAAAACTATAGGTGAAAGTATACGTACCAATCCCTGCACCCGTTGGGTCAAATTCACCTGCCCCTGCATCAAACATACCTCCCATCGGGTTCATCGCTCCTGCCGTCCAAGTACCCATCGGGTCTTCCCCATCTAGCTCATCAAACAAATTAATCGTTGTAGTAGCCGTCTCACAGATCGTTAAAGCCATCGCTTGCGCCCCGGCCTCAGGTTGAGCGGTTACATTAATCGTGACCGTAGCGTCATCGGCTGCACATACCGCAGTAGCTGTAAAACTATAGATGAAGGTATACGTACCAACGCTCACCCCAGTTGGGTCAAACTCACCTGCCCCTGCATTAAACATACCTCCCATCGGGTTCATCGCTCCTGCCGTCCAAGTACCCATCGGGTCTTCTCCATCTAGCTCATCAAATAGATTAATCGTTGTAGTGGAACTCTCACAAATCATTGCTGCCATCGCTTGGGCGCCCGCCTCAGCTTGATCTTCTACAACAATCGTAACGGTAGCATCATCGGCCATACAACCGCCAGTTGCGGCGAAACTATAGATAAAGGTATACGTACCAACACTTACACCAGTTGGGTCAAACTCACCTGCCCCGGCATCAAACATACCTCCCATCGGGTTCATCGCTCCTGCCGTCCAAGTACCCATCGGGTCTTCTCCATCTAGCTCATCAAATAGGTTAATCGTTGTCGTAGCCGTCTCACAGATCGTTAAAGCCATCGCTTGCATCCCTGCTTCGGGCTGTGTAGTCCCCGTGATGGTCACACTAGCAAAGGGTAGGCAGATCGGATCGAGAATAGCTGGGTTTCCTTGAGCTAAGATCACATAATAGGTCGTGGCCCCTGCTGGTGGTGTAATACCGCTAACCACAGTTATACCTGCTCCCATCATTGGTGTTACCGTGCCATTTACTAACATGATATCGTTATTGGTATATTCTGGCACATCATACAATTCAGATGCCGTCAACGAAGCATTGGTGGAACTGACAATAGCTAAAGTGCCTGGGTCTGCCGAATGCGTAATCGTTAAATCGGTAGTACTTCCCACACAAACGATTGTGTTAGCAGCAGCAAGCATATCAAGATCAGGGCATGGTGGTGGTAGGAAGAAACCAAAGTCTACCGTGTAGTACGCTTTGGGATTGGTGACCGGATCATCCATTGCCATGATGAACACGCCATCATCTGCTTCGGTCCAGTTTGGATCGGTTGGAGCTCCTACATTAGCAATATCTAACATTAAATTGTTACTTGCTATTCGGCCTGTCCCGGCAAAACCAAGTCCATTGTCGTCGCTATCAATTTCATTGGGTGTAGGAGTGGAGCTAATATCAACCGAAGAAAGGAGGTCATTGCCAGGAGCTTCTACCTCTACACTATAGGCACCTGATGGTAAAAATTTAAATACATAGCGGCCATTGGCATCGGTGGTTGTCATCGCAATTTCTTCGCCTGTATTATAAGTGACGCCATCAACGGTGATGCCATCGCTTTGCGCGATTAAAAACACATCTACCCCGCTGATACCCGTTTCACTGGCATCTAGCAGTCCGTTATTATTCGCATCATTGAAGACCAAGTTACCGATAGATAGGAGTCCACAAAGGCCTGCATCAACATCTGTTACATTTTCGTTGTCGTTGGGTGTAATCACCATGCTTACCCCCGAAGCAGGGTCAACATCCATATCAGGCCCTGAAGAAGTGAGTGGCGTGGTCAGTGACGGGGGAATTACTGCTACAAAATAATTAGTATTTGGGGCTAAGTTTTCAAATAGATAATCGCCATTTGCATCTGTAATGGTTGAGGTGATGACAAATTGGTTCGCATCTAACAGCTGTACCGTTACGCCACTAACGCCTGGCTCATTGGCATCAATTTGCCCATTTTTGGTGCCTAGTTCGTCCCAAACCGTACCTGCAATACTTGCTGGATTCATCGGTTGATTCCGCAAGCCTAGGTCAAAGCTTAAATCATCGCAAGAAACGATATCAAAAACATCTGTTCGACCATTGCTATTCACATCAGAATCGGTGAAATCATCGCTCGTTATATCTTTGAAGGTAGGAACGGTACCAGCTGGTAGGTTGGTAAACTCCACATAATACGTACCTGGTGAAAGGTCTTCAAAAGCATACTGCCCGGTAGCACCTGTTGTGATTGGGCCACTTACAATGCTATTATCACTGGCTCTTCGAAGCGTAACAGTCACATTCTCCACTAAATCTTCGCCCACATCCCGATCACCGCCTTCATCTAGGTCTAAAGAAACAATACCCGCTACACGTGCTGGTTTGTAGAAACCAAAGTCAAAATCGGGATCGAACTCACCAGCGACTGGTGTAGTTGCACTAATTTCTGGGAAGTTACCACTCATCGCTACATTAGCCACATTACCGACACTCGCATCTGAATCCAAGGCGTCATCTACTCCCGCAGCATTGGTTGTTGTTAAGTTGTAACCAGAGAATTGGGTGCTGAAATCGCTAGGATTATCTAAACGAACAATATAAGCGGTTGAAGGCATCAAGGTCGGAAAGCTGTAAAAACCATTAGCATCTGTCAGTGCCGTGAGGGGCGTCATACCATCAGCAGATAAGATAGGATTGCCAGCGGTATCATAAATACGAACCGTAATCCCTTCAAAACCACGCTCCCCTGCATCTTGTCGCCCATTATTGTTGGCATCTTCCCACACGAAATTACCAAGACCAGCAACGTCTGTCTGATCAACCATCTGTAAGCCTACCTTGATTGGCTCTGAACTCAAGAATTCATCGCCATCTTCATTGGTAGCGGTGAAAGCAAGCGAGTTCCAGGCTATCTCACCAGTGGTCGCATCGGGTTCGCCAGTCAGTTGGCGAATATCCACGCGAATTCTTATTTTTTCACCAAAAGCCAGCGGACTCCCCGTATCTTCCCACCGAAAAGCAAAACCTCTTGCTCCCACCGCAGGATTAGCGGTACTAAAGCCACCTGCGCTACAGCCTGTCGGCCCATTAGTAGCATTCAGTTCTACTTGCATAGAACCATTTAGATAACAAGGCGTGTAGGTATTGGAATATTGAACACCACCCACAATATTAGCGGACGCATCGGTAAACATATTGCCTGGGATATCCGAGCGCTCTATGATGATAGCACCATCCAACTCGGCACTCCATTGGGACAATCGACCCTGTGATGGCACTAATAAGGAGAAATCATTGATATGTGGCAGTATATCTACTACGTCGATACGAGAAACCCCGGTTACATCTAAGTTCGTGATCTCCAGCACATATTCACCATCGCCATTGAGGTTGGTGAAGCCAAATTGTGGAAAGCGAGAAAAGTCGGTATCTAAAGCGCCCTTTACAAATTTGGAGCTTTCTGTATTTTGTATTTGAATGAAAACCAAGTCTGTACCATCCACCAGACTAGGTCTTACTGTGCAGTTATTGGTCACGAAAGGAGTGCCGTCTTCTTCAGTTACGGTCATAACGCCAGTAAAAGGAGGGGCAGGACTGAGATTCAACAGCTCTCTCGTCCCCACATAGCGTGCTGTAAATTCAAGTGTTAATATCCGTCGGCCTATACCTCCAATTAGATTACAATCTGTCGTCTGAAACGTTAGCTTAATCTGGCCACTAGTTAATACTTCTCTGGTGAACAAGGAATTAGCTACGGAACAGCCGGCATCAGAAGCCGTACTCCCTCCTCCAGGGACAATAAAATATTCGTTGGGATCAGCGCCCGATATAATATAGTCAAATCCTTCGGGTAGGGTAACCTCAAATCTAGGATTTTCCAGATCATTACCACTTTGGGAACCTCCAAATTCTAATTGTGCTCTGTAGATTACATCCAGCACATTTTTACTTCCTCCTAATGCACTAACAAACCCTGATGACAAGCCAGTTGGCAGAGACGATTGGCCCAAGTAACCAGCAGCGGGTGAAGGATTTACCCGTTGAGCAAACTGTAAAAAAGGATTTGTAAAATCTCCTACGCCTATAAATCGACTATTTACACAGGATAACTCATTAGCAGTTCCTGCATCTGTGAGGGTAACGCAGTTTTGTATCGGCTCACAAGGGGTTAGGTTATCGGTATCCAATTCAAACCGAAAATTAAATCGGCTATTTGGAAATGTATTGCCTCCAGGCCCTTGACTAGGAAAAGTAGTTGGGATGACTAAGCGAACATTAGTAGCATTTTCAATACCATAAAAATTCCTTTGGGGCCCATCGGGATTAGAAGCGGATGCTGGCCCTGTACGGGTAATAATCGCCCGGCAACCCGTGGGCATACCATTTACATCGGTCAGGTTGTTGAGTGTCCCATTAGTTAACTGAGCGTCATAATAAGCACGTTGAAGCCTATTCACATCAGTAAGCGTATTATAGGTAACTCCACCATCGCAACTCACCTGCGTCTCTACATTAACGTTAGTAGCAGAGCCACCAGCAGTATTCCAATTCGTTTCTGAAAACAATAAGCCTGCGGGAATATCATCTGTAATTGTTAGCGGTAAAGTCACATTGGCCGCATCTGGAAGATCAACACTGAATTGTGGGGCGCTATTGGTGGTAAAGGCAACCGGACCACTTTTACGGAATTCTGCTGGCTGTGGTGGATTTGGTGGGGGGCAGGTGCGTGCAGTAGGTACGGTTACGGCATCGGCCCCATCGGTAGCGGTCACTGCACCCATTGCTGAAAATTCAGGATCCATTACAAAATCGATCATGCTACCCGGAGTGGTGGGCTGTGGATCACCAGCATCTACACACGGAAAGGTATAGCTTACCCGAAATATTCCTGAAGAACCGGCCGACAATACGCCTGGTGTACCAGGTGAAGTCAAATTAACGACTAACATCTGCCCAGTTAGGGTGAAGCTCTGCACATTACCAGCTACTACGGGAGGGGTAATTTCTACCCCAGCAGGAAACTCCATGCTGATTTGTGCGTCCAAGCAGTTTTCGACAATCGAAGCACATCGATACCGAAAGGTATACACTACAGACTCTGTAGCAGTTGGCATCGTGGTATTAACGGATACGTCTAGTAACAAAGAAGGCGCCATCATCATGAAAGCTGGTGGGGCTGCGAGTTCGCTACTAGTTGGATATAACCAAAAGTTAGATATGGTTTCTATTGCTAGCAAGCTTCGATCTGTCTGTTTTTCAGTCTTCGCTTGTAAATTTGTTAAGGCTCCGAAATAGAGCAATGCAGTTAAAAGCATTACCGTGGTAATGGTGTAGAACGTGTAAAAATGTTTCATATTCTCAAAGATTATTAATTTGTTACTTCGCATGTGTCATAAGGAAGCTGGCGCATCTTCTTCTTAAACAGAAGCTGATAATGAGTAGCACCTTACCATTACTTACCAATTGGTAAGTCCAATAAATCCAATTTTTTACTTTACTTTGGTCGTCTTTGAATACTCGGTTAACTAAATATTGCCTCTAAAGTATTATATTGACAAGGCCAGACCAACACCCTAAAAAATCGACAAAAGAATACTACATACTCATGCACTATTTGTCTACATAGATTTTTTTATAATGCGCTTTTCAAATCCCAAACATGCAAAAATCAGACTACATTACTGTTGGCATCATCGAGGATGATGTGGCATATATGAAGCAAGTTCGCACCGCTGTAGACGCTACAACAGCTATCCGTTGTACGATCGGACAACCCTCCATCGAAGATTTTTTTGAATCGCTAAAGCCCTACCAAGATTTAGATATTCTACTGCTAGATATCCATTTGCCTGGGGAGTCAGGCATTAATGGTTTGCTAAGAATTAAAAAGCGCCTACCCAACACGGCTGTGATTATGCACACTGTCGAAGAAAACGATACCCTTTTATTCAAGGCGTTTCTCAGAGGTGCAGAGGGCTATCTGGTTAAAGAAAATGATATGGATGAATTGATTAAAAACCTCCATATCATTGCTAATGGAGGGGGAGCGATCAGTCCAATTATGGCCCGTGCACTTATCGGATATTTTCACCCTAATACCCCGAGTGCTCCCAAAAAACTCGAAGGGCTCGGCACCAAAGACACACAAATATTACATATGCTTTCGGAAGGCTGGACTTATAAATACATTGCCAAAAAACTCGACATTACGGTCGATGGGGTGCGGTATTACATTCGTAAAATATACAAACGACTTGGTGCTCACTCTAGGCATGAAGCCACTAAAATTTACCGAAGGCTCTCGGATTGATAGATATATGGTATGAAAAAACAAATTTACACCCTTTTATACGCTCTACATATTTGCTTTTCTTTATCAGCTCAAGTATCTGACAGCAGTATGCTACATCTTGTTGAGGACTACCTGAGCAATCCTACATTGCCCCCTGCTAAGGAGGCCGAAGCGATCACTAACATTCAACAAGGGTTAGATGTGCTACAAGACCCAGCACTAAAGTCTAAAACGTTCTTACGATTTGTAGGCTATTTTCGCAAAGAAAAAGACTGGGAAAATTGTTTTAGGTATATCGACTCTAGCTTAGTGTACTTCCGTTTAGAGCGAGACACCAGTACCGTTGCTAATTTATTTTACTTAAAAGGTAACTTGCATTACCATCTGACAGACATGCCTAAGGCCCAAACTGCTTTTGAGCAAGCACTACTATTGCAATTGGAGTATGCTCCCCAAAAAGACACGGCCCTAGTAAAATTATATAGTAATCTTGGTGTTGTTTTTCGGAAGCAAGGCTTACTTGATGAAGCGGCAACTTGCTATAAAAAAGCGCTACAGCATGCACATGTCAATCCCAACTATTATGCTGTCGTTCTAAGCAACTTAAAAAATGTGTTCATGGATGGTGGGCAGATAGACTCCGCCAGTATCTATGCGCAGCAGGTCTATCTGTCTTACCAAGAACAAAATCATATTCCTGGCATAATCATGGGCGCCACTGAATTGGCGGCTATTTATTATCGTCTCGGCGCTTTTGCCAAATCAGATTCGCTCAACAGGCTAGCACTTCGATTGTCAGAACAGCATGATCTACATGACTACGATCTTTCGATTTATAATCGTATGGCTCGCTTATCTTTTCAGAAGGAAGCCTATGATAGCGCACTCTACTATCAGCGAAAAGTTTTTCAACTGCCTATCAGAATAGATTCTAGCATTCTTACCAAATCATATGCGCAGCTTGGGACAACTCTAAAAGCTCTAGGGCAATTAGATTCTGCTCAATATTACTATGAACGGGCTTTAAGCATTGCCCAAAAAGGAAAAATGTTGGCCACTCAGAGTGAAGCACTCTCCGCACTTGCCGATTTGGCAAATGAGCGCAGCAACTATTCTACGGCAAGCATGTATGCTGACAGTGCCCTTAATGTAGCTGAAAGTTTTTCCTATCAACAAGGTATTGTGACCGCACATAGGCAATTGGCTATTGCACACGAAGGCCTAGGAAATTATAAAAAGGCACTTCATCATTTCAAGGAATTAAAGCTACTAAATGATGCCACTCCCATTTTAGAAAGTTTTCAAACACTACAAGAACTAGAAAATCAGGAACAACTAGAACAGGAGCGACAACAAGCAGCTTCTGAACGTATTCGTTTAATAAAACATGCAGCTACAGCAATATTATTGGTAGCTATTATGGCCGGAGCGATATTCCTTTACTTTAAACGAAGAGAAATGGCCTTCAAAGAGGCGCTCCAACACGAGCTAAACCGTTCGAATCAATCCCAATTACTACTACAAGAGTTTTCCTCTCCAAATGTAGTGAAAGCTCTTCCATCGCCTAAGACACTTACCCAATTAGATGATATTTTAACTACTACCGTACACCAGTTTGAGACGAGTGGAACATCCGATCAGATTCAGCACACACAGAAAAAACTAGACTTATTCTCTAGCATTATTAGTCACGATTTAAAGCATTTTATGCTACAGATACAACAGCAACTTGACCAGGCACTAGCTGGGGGCCAGACTGCTCACGTTCAAAAAGCTTTAGATACTGTAGGTAACCTTAGGGTCTTCATTGGTCAATTACGGCAATACCAAAAACTAGAGTCCACTCCACTTAAGCGAAGCTCATTTGACTTCAAAGAGCTGATAGATGATGTTCAACTCCAACTTCGATCCTCTATTGAAGAGACACAGACGCTGATTTTAATGAACGATAGTCTACCTATGCTACAAGCAGACCCTTTCTTGGTTCGGCAACTCTTGATTAACTTAATTGAAAATGCCATTAAATATGCACAACCTACTATTGCTCCAATCATCGAGATTGACACGCTACAGGTAAAAAGCAAAACTATTATCTCAATCAAAGATAATGGCATTGGGGTAGATGAAAATCTCAAAGATGAAATTTTTGATTCCTTCAAAAGGGGGCAGGGTGCTGATGCTTCTGGCTATGGAATAGGTCTGGCTATTGTGGGTCAAATTGTTAAATTACATGGGGGTAAAATATGGTACGCGAGTCGACCTGGGCAAGGCACTATATTCTATTTCACTTTGAGTAGTTAAATAGAAAGGTAACTGCCCTTACCCTCCTTATTGCTCCAAATGGAACCCCATTGAACATCGACTTTTTTGCCACATTCATCGTGCGTGGAGTGATTCTGTTTTTAGTAATACCGAAATTGTCAAAGAGCTTGCTGATCAAATCGAAAGGTTATTTTTTAACTATTACTTAGTTTTGCTGCTCTTCCAAAAAAGCAGAAGCTACTTCTTTTACCTTGGCATCTCTACCACTTGAAGAAAGCGTTTCCAAAATATCAAACCCAGCTTTTTCCTGGCTATTTGCAACATAAGCTAGGCCTAGGCATAGCCTTAGCTGCTCTTCATCAATTGGTTCCAATTCCAGCAAATTAACTAATATGGGGATGGCTGAATTGAAATCTTTTGTCTTGATGTATGTATAAACTAATAATTCTTGTGCGCCTAGATAGTCATCTACTTCTTCTGAGATGGTTTCCAAAACTAATTTAGCAGAGTCAAGCTGATTAGCTTGAAAATAGAATTCTCCTCTTTCTAAAAGGGTCGCCCCTTTCACAGGTCGTTTTGTGGTACGCCCAGCTCTATTCATCCTATCAGAAAGCTCTTCCAATTGTGCCATAGCTAACTGCCTTAGTTGTGAAGCCTGATCATCGATGATTTTTTCAGCTTCCTTACTGGCAGTTGGCTTTTTGGATGGTATACTCTCCTTAGTAGTAGGTGCTTCACTAGCCTCCTTGGGATCGTCTGCTTTTGGAGTTTGCTCGGCTCCGGGAGGTTCAACTACTGGTCTTGGAGAGCTTTGAGGGCCTATACTGCTCGGCGAATCAGCTGGCTCTTCTAGAAAGGTAGGTGTGTAAAAAACACCAGCTAATACCACTACTAGTCCAACTATTACAAAAGGTAGCCAATTAATTTTTCTTTTCTTTTTTGGCAATTCTACAGGCTCTTTTATACCAGTCTGCTCAGTTTTCCAGGCTTTCATTTTTGCCTCTATTGCGTTTTCAAGCAGTACATCGGCCATCTCTCGCTCTAAGCGTAGAAGAGCATATATTTCTGAAAGTTCCTCATCGTGTTTTAACTGTGCTTCTACTTCGGCTTCCTCCTCAGAAGAAAGCTTGCCATTCAGATAATTATCAATTAGCAAAAAGCGTTTGTCGTCCTTATCCATCATATCTTAGGGATTTCAGCAGAGCCTCTAAATACGGTTTTTCTCCAATTAGCGCCCGCAATTGTTTGAGACATCGATAGCGGATCTTCTTGACTAGAGCTTCACTCGAAAGGTTCAGCTTTTCTTTTATTTCTTTACCTCGAACATTATAAAGCCCCATTTGAATCACTTCTTTACAACGCTCTCCTAATAAGGCTAACATCTCGTCTATCAGGCTTTTCCGTTCTTTCTCCATCATTATCAGATCGGGAGCACCTTCGAACTCTTTCTCCATCTTCTCAAGATCATTTGTAAGTACCGTTCTTTTCTGATAGCTACTTTTTCTCTGATCTAACCACCACCTTTTACATATACCAATAAAATAGGAAGTAGGAGTACTTTCTCCGCGAAAGTTCCCATTCATCACATGTTTAAAAAAGCGCTTAAAGCCTTCTTGAAAAGCATCTTCTCCATCTTCCTTAGTTCCTCCCATTTTTCCGATAGTTCTAATTACTTTTTTCAACAGCTCGGCGTTAGAGAACATCTGCTTTATAGCTTCTTCTTGTGCTTCTCCTCCTTCCTGAATCTTCCTTAACAGTTCTTTTTCATCAAGGCTCATAAAATGACATGGTAGTTTAGTGAATCGAATAAAAGCGTGGTACCCAGCAGGTCATGATTTTTTGAAAAGAAAATTAAAAATGCATTTTTTTTGATTTTCTGGGTACTATTTGAAGATATATTTCACCTACTAAGTAAATCTGCTAATCGAGCATAAGTATACAACCATAAAAAATCTTGAAAGCTTTTTGGGTTTCGTCTGGGCTTAGTCGCGAATAACGCACAGGTATGGTTTTGGCACTTGCCAGCAAGGGCTGTGTCATGTATTCATTTTTTAATCATTCAAAACAGTGTGTTATGAAAGTATCAATTGCAACAATTGTTCAGGCCCCTATTTGTGTCTTGAAAGAAGAAGAACTCAAAAAAATCAAAGGTGGGCAAGGCGACACATCGGATACCACGAATACTGCAATTATTGGAGTGGACGATATTATCGATGCTTAAAGGGCTACATTTACTGCGGAGGAACTTAAAGTTCCTCCACTTTTTGCTTTAGCCAAAAGCTAAAAACTAACTTTGATTCTGCTTCGATTGCCTTCAGTAGTGTCGTAATCTCATCGGTTATAACATTACGCCGTTGAACATTTTTCAATCGTCTTATTCGATCTAAATGAAGAGCTAGTCGAGTAAAATTTTGGTACCGTTGTATCAGGCGTTGACTTAAAACCCCTCGATCTTTAAGGTTGCGTTTGAGTAGCATAATAGTCGATTCAAAATGTTCTTGATCTATCTCGTAGCGTATCCTTGCCTCTAAGGTTCTGGATCGAACGCCAAAAGCAGGATTGATGATCTTCATTTTTCGAAGCTGCTGTAGGGCCTTTTCGAGGGTCAATTCGTCGCGATCTCTTTGTCCCAGTTGATAGTAATAGTAAGCTTCACAATAGTCCAATACATTTTGTCGGTCTTTATCAATTAGACTGTTCTGATAGTTCTCAACAAAAGATTGATACCACTCGTACTCTCCACTCAACAGCGCAATTATCGCAATATTCATGAACACAGGCCCTTCAATAAATCCCTGATTAGGAAGCAAATTTTGCGCAAAGCAAAAAACATACATTGGAAAAATCTTACGTGCATACATGGGGGGATGGAGATCGAGAAATCGATGTGCTACATTTAATAGCAGCTTCATCGTCATCTGCTGTTCATACTGCTCCAATTCTGCTTGATAAGTCTGAAACTCTCGAAAGAGTTGCTCAAAATCAATAGTATCCATCCAGTTCGTGTACGCCTCAAATACACCTAGCAACCACGCCATAAGTGGCCAATGAGTTGCTTTTCGGTGCATCTCCTTTCGATAAGCTTCCCATGCAAGAGGGTCAAAAGCGGCTTTCTGTAAAGCAGAGAAAGTGTTGTAGTGAATCGTCGTTTCTACTTGCAAGAAAAATCGATGTAGCAGGAATTGGCGCTCAGCGCTTTCAGTTAATCGAATTAGCTTAGAGACATCTGTCTTGGCATTCGTATTCGTCACACTATAGTAATCAAGGTGGTGACTCTGTGCACGTAGCACGCTTCGCGGAAATGCAGCATTAGCTAGTGTGGGGAGGTACTCCACTTCCTTTTGGAGGCTTCCTTGAGTTTTCTCAAAGGAATCATGCAGTTGATTACTGTAATACATGTTCGCCAACAAATACTGCCTTAGTAGCACATCCTCCTCTAGGTAGTTACTTAGTAAAAAAGCTTCTAACTGCTGCTTAAGATGCATTTTCCATTTGCGAAAAGCACCATATGCCTTTGGCGTATTACTCCACTTCTGCTTAGCAGCAAAACGCGCTGCTATTTTTTTATCTGTCCAATGCAGATAGGTCTCGATATCCTTGTACAAGAACTCAAGTAATGCAGTATGATGGTCCTTAAGATTGTTCTTGATAAGCTTGTGGAATGCCTTGTATTTGGGTCGATCCAAGGTATCTAGTAGTGGCAAAAAAGAGCTAGGCATGTATGTATGGTTTGCGATATTGCTCTTAAAATAGGAACAAAAACTAAGAACACAATAAGTATCTAACAACAAAGACCAACTAATCACTTAAAACATTGATAGTCAAATACTTTACATTTAAACATCACAGGATTTAAAAATTACATTGATAAGGAATATCAACCTTTTTCAAGAACAGATTACAAATTTTCTGTCCGTAAAAACTTCATCGCTCAAGGTATCTTAAGGTTTATCACTGTACTTCATTATATTCATAAAAAACTTATGTCAAAGTTTCTATTCCCATTTTTCGTCTTTTCGCTGGGCTGGTTCAACTATAGCTTACATGCGCAGATCAGTGATACCATTTCTACATCAGGCAGCAAAGCTCAAGCATTAATGAAAGAAGTAGCAGCTCTCAAAGCAGCACAAGATTATGAACCGGCGCTAGCTAAAGCAACACAAGCGCGCGAGCTCTGGGAAGCGACAGAAGGGCGAGTTAGCAATAATGTGGCTGATGCGTTGCATCAGATGGGAGAACTTTTGTTTTATCTTCGCAAAACAGAAAAAGCGGTAGAAAAATTCGAAGAAGCCCTGGGTATTCGTAAGGAGACTACTCCGCTAGATGATCCAAATGTAACTAGCCTGTATCAAAACTTGGCTATCTGTTATAATCAACTCTTTCAATATGATAAAACCATAGAAATTGCAAACTCGCTTTTAGAAGTGAGAATCAAATCAGCTGGACTGATTAGTTTAGAGGTCGCGGACGTATACAATATTCTTGGAAATGCTTACGGCGCACTTTCCAAATTTCAAGAAAGCCTGAAGGCCCATCGAAAAGCATTAGATATTAAACTAGAGGCGATCCCCGAGGATACGACTCGCCTGGCTCGATCCTATAATTCAGTAGGATATGCTTATTACTTACTGACAGCTTACGATTCGTCGATATTATTTTATGAACAGGGCCTTGAATTGTTACTTCAACAATATGGCGAAGCACATCCTTTTGTTCCAACAATCTACAGCAATATTGGTAGCTCATTTGATGCCAAAGGAGATCCTCCTGTAGCTATCACTTATTACGAGCGCGCGCTTGCCATTCGATTAAAGGAGCCGAGAAAGAGTTTATATTGGCTATCCATTATTTATAACAACTTGGGCACTTCCCACTCCTATCTGAGCGATTATGAAGCCTCGCTGTACTACCATAAAGAGGCATTACTACTTAAGAAACAATTGTATAAAAAAGACCATCCTGATTTAGCCGCTTCGTATAACAATATAGGTGATACTTATTTCTGGATGGATAGTCTGGATAAATCCATTACCTACTTAGAGTTAGCAGTTGAGACGCAGCTGAATACAGCAGGGAAGCAAGGAAATGTATTGTATGTATTTTACAACAACCTCGGAAAATCATATGCTGCTGCTAATTTACCGCAAAAGGCGCTTGCTAATTTTCAGTCAGCTCTAGTTGCCCAACAACAAACCCTCAAAGATAACCACCCCACTTATGCGATTACATACGGCAACTTAGGCTCCGCTTATATCCAGGCCAAAGAGTTTGAAAAAGCGGCTCTATATCTACAGAAAGCAGAGGAAGTAGTGTTAAACAATCACGGAAATATCCATCCAAGTTTAGCCAGAATTTATCGGCATTTCAGCAAGATTTATAAAGCACAAGGAAATATGGAGCTGGCAGAACATTTTCTAGAAAAGAGCTTGTTCGCCAATGACTTTAAAAACAATACCTATAATCGAGTCCGATCTATAGAATATGCCTTCAATACTTTAGAAGCAGCTATCGAATTGAATCTTGAGCTATATCAAACTACCAGAAATCCCAAAAAATTAAAGCTAGCAGAAGACTACTCCGATCAGGCTTTGGGCCTTTTAGCATACCATCAAAAAACATATGCTGTAGATGCCTTTTGGCGAAAACGATATGCCTATGTCTTTCAGCAAGCCGTTCAGGTTGCTTTCTTAAAGAAAGAAGCAGAGCCTGCTGAGGTAGCAGCCCCAGCACTTTTCACGCTATTTGAAAAGGGCAAATCTAGTTTTCTACGCTCTCAGATACAGTCCTCTGAGGCGCTCCAGTTTGCCAGCCTCCCTGATAGTCTTCTTCAGGAAGAATATCAGCTGCGGATAGATATCACCTTCTATGAGAAAAAGCTGAAGGGTAAACTAGATCAAGGACTTTTAGAGAGGGATACTCAAGTTTTAGCTATTGAATCAAAACTGTTTGGCTTAAAGACGAAGTATGACCAACTCATACAATATTTTGAAAGAACATATCCCGATTATTACAAGCTAAAATACGATCTAAGCACCATCAGTCTGGCTGAGGTACAACAAAGTTTGGAACCAGACGAAGCACTAATCGAATATTTGGTAGGTGATAGTGTAGTCTACATTTTCGCAGTTACTCAAAGTGAATTCTTTACTTATGAAAAAACGTTGGATTTTTCTCTAAACCAAATCGTCCAACAATTAGTAGATCACATCAGCCTAGAAAGGCCCAAGGTATCAGACTTAAGACGCTATGAAAAAGCGGCCTACCGTTTATACCAGTTGCTCATAGAACCAATTGCAACTAAACTCCCGAAGAAATGGCTTATCATACCTGATGGTATATTAGGATACGTTCCATTTGATGCCTTAGTGAAAGAAACTTCGACGAGCTCAAAGCCCAGAGAGCTTAGTTATGTGCTAAAAGATAGTGTTCAGATAAGTTATCACTATTCCGCTACGCTACGTAGCGTATTGCAAGAGCGAACCATTAAAGAAGACCCCAGAGGCAATGTATTAGCCATGGCCCCTTTTAGTTTGGCTGATACTTTTGCTATCCATCAATTATATGAGGGCCTTCAATGGATTCGGCCCAATCGAGCTGACCTTCATGAATCGTTACCTCACACTGCGGTAGAATTAGATTCTATTCAAGCAATCTTCAAAACAGATGCTTTTTATGGAAAGGAGGCCACATCTGGTCGATTTTTAGCACTTGCTCCTTACTACAGGATTCTCCACTTGGCAACTCACGCTTTCGCTAATAGCAAAACGAGTAAATATGCCCACTTGGTTTTTGTCCCTCAAAGGGATAGTCTACCTAATAGTTTATTATTTGTCAACGACATTTACAATCTTCCGATTAATGCCGAGCTAGTTGTCTTATCGGCTTGCTCTTCTGGCGTGGGCCAGGTGCAGTTGGGGGAAGGGATCATCAGTCTAGCACGCGCTTTTATTTATGCTGGCGCACAAAGCGTAGTGAATACCTTGTGGAATGTAGACGATATTAGTTCTTCAGAAATCATGCCCTTATTCTACAGATACCTTGAGGCAGGTATGACCAAGGATCAAGCCTTACTCCATGCTAAGCTAACTTATCTTGATCGACATGCTGGCTATGATGCACTACCCTATCACTGGGCGCCATTTACTGCTATTGGGGAGATGAAGCAGATAAAGATGGAATAAAGTGGGCAGCTTTTGGGTACGACTGAAGAAGTAATATCACTAATACAATAAGTAAAGAGCATAACTTTTCTTTTATCCATTTAAAGACATCAAAACTCCATTATAATGCGAACAATTTACCAAGTCTTTTTTCTAGCTTTCATTGGGTTCATTGTCAACAATCAGCTTAATGGTCAGCATACTGTAGATTGGGCGAATGCCCAGCCAATACCGTTGCCCGTTTATACTCCGCCAACAGGGAATACTCCTAATGCACCTATCAAATACAATACAGCGGAACAAACAGAAACTATAGGCACGCTACCATCGAATACTTTACCGTATGATCGACTGGAAGGCTTTAGTCCTAGAGATTTACATGGAAGCGATGAATCCTTGTGGCTGAATAGAGATTTTTCAGCTTTACAACAGGTTAGCGATCCAACTTCCTTTCCTTTCTTAAGAACTGTAAAATTATTTATGCAATTCCCATCAGGTGCTTCTGGTGTGTGCTCTGGAGCCCTTATTGATAGTAAGCACGTATTAACAGCAGGACATTGTGTCCATTCAATTAGCGAGGGAGGATGGGCTACTTCTGTTGATGCTGTTCCAGCTTTCGAAAATGGGAATGCTCCATTTGGGGCAGCATCTTCAGAAAATATATACAGTTGGTCAAGTTGGACCAATAATGAAGATTATGACTGGGACGTTGCTTATATCGAATTGGATCGACCAATAGGTGCCATTACAGGTTGGTTTGGCTTAGCTTATAACGATAATAATTCTTTTTACGCTTCTAACAGCTTCCATACACCTAGTTATCCTTCTGAAAGCCCATTCAACGGCCAATTTATGTATTATTATTTTGGCTCATTTGATTTTTTCCAAGATCAAGTATTGTATCATTACAATCGAGGCTACAGAGGCCAAAGTGGAAGTAACACTTATTTTATTGATAATGATCAACGCTTTGTACATGCTGTTTTGTCACATGGAAATCCTCTTATTCCTACTACAGGACATGTTAGATTAAATGAGACTAAATTCAATTCAATCGTTGGAAATATCAATCAAAACACCCCCAATCAAGTTGACTTAGTTCCTCTGTTTGTTAAGGCTTCTCCTTCATCAGTAGAAGCAGGACAAGCACTCAATGACTTCAGTTTTTTAGTGCATAATTATTCAGAAAGTACATTCAATGGTAATCTAAGTGTTGATGTCTATTTATCCCCTAATGAAATTATTTCTACGAACGATACCTATATCACTACGCTGGCACTGTCTAATGCTACCTTAGGCCCTAAAGGGACTTTAAACCTTAGCCCAAACAACCCATTGCAAATTCCTGCTACGATTAGCTCTGGAAATTATTTCATAGGTGTACTGATTGATATTAATGATTCTGATAACTCCAATAATGCCACTTCCAATTGGGATGTAGATCCCATAACAATTACTACGCCACCTCCAAGTCTTAGTGTCACCCCAACGAGTATTAACTTCGGAAGCAGCGCTGATGATCGTAGTATTACCGTTTCTTCCAATGTCAGCTGGTCTGCTACAGAATCCGCATCATGGCTTAGCCTCTCTAATGGCCCCAGCGGAAGTGGTAACGGAAGCTTCTCGGTCAACTGTACCACCAATACCAGCACTTCTTCTCGTTCCGCTACCGTTACCGTAAGTGGTGGTGGAATCACCCGCACCATCAACGTTACGCAGCAAGGGGCAAGCCCATTGCTTACCGTCACCCCAACCAGTATCAACTTCGGAAGCAGCGCTGACGATCGTAGTATTACCGTCTCTTCCAATGTCAGTTGGTCTGCTTCCGAATCGGCATCATGGCTCAGCCTCTCTAATGGCCCCAGCGGAAGTGGCAACGGAAGCTTCTCGGTCAACTGTACTACCAATACCAGCACTTCTTCCAGAACTGCTACCGTCACCGTTAGCGGTGGAGGTATAACTCGCACCATTAACGTTGCGCAGCAAGGGGCAAGCCCGCAGCTTACAGTCTCTCCAAGTAGTGTCAGCTTCAGTAGCAGCGCCGATGATCGAAGCATCTCTGTCAGCTCAAATACAAGCTGGTCTGCTACAGAATCCGCCTCTTGGCTCAGCCTCTCTAATGGCCCCAGTGGAAGTGGTAACGGAAGCTTCTCAGTCAACTGTACCACCAACACCAGCACTTCTTCCAGAACTGCTACCGTCACCGTTAGCGGTGGAGGCATTACTCGTACGATTAACGTTACGCAGCAAGGGGCAAGCCCATTGCTTACCGTCACCCCAACGAGTATCAACTTCGGAAGCAGCGCTGACGATCGTAGTATTACCGTCTCTTCTAATGTCAGTTGGTCTGCTTCCGAATCGGCATCATGGCTCAGCCTCTCTAATGGCCCGAGCGGAAGTGGTAACGGCAGCTTCACTATCAATTGTACGACCAACACTAGTACTTCTTCTCGCTCTGCTACCGTCACCGTAAGTGGCGGAGGGATCACCCGCACCATTAATGTCAATCAACAAGGTACCAATCCATACTTAACAGTATCATCAGAGCTAATCGATTTCAACGAAAGTGGCGGCGATTACGTACTAACCATCAGTTCTAATATTACTTGGTCGACTTCAGTTGATGCGTCTTGGCTGTTGCTAAGCCCACAAAGTGGCGATGGCGATGGCATGATTACTGTAAGCTGTGAAGCGAATCCGGCTCCTGATTCCAGAACGACGACTATCACCCTTACTGGAGGTGGCATTACTCGTACGATCAACATCACTCAGAGCGCTACCTTAACTGAAACCTTGGTATTTAGCCCCAGCGATATCCAACTAGACTGGCAAGGGAATGGCGTAACAGGGCAGTTAGAGGTCACTCCTGCTCGTGATTGGATTGCTACGACTTCTGAGCCATGGATCGTTGTTTCAAACCTAAGTGGGGTCGGATCACAACAAATAACTATTTCTGCTAATAGCATTAACGAAAGTGGGAGTAGCAGAATAGGTACAGTTTACTTTGATAGCCCAACGAGTAGTTTCGAGCTAACAGTCACTCAAGCATCGAATGATATTGCAGTTTTACCACCTTGGGGTAGCCCAACTCCTACTATTGCTTCTGGCACCCTTATCGGACAAGTACAAATAGAAGGACAGGCTGCTAGTCCAGGAGATTGGATCGGTGCATTTGACGAAATGGGTAATCTGGCAGGTAGCAAAGAAGTGATCGTTAATCAGGGGATTGCATACATCAACATCGTTATCTATGGCGACGATACCAATACGGTCCCTGATGAAGGTATTAATGCTGGCGAAGGTTTTGTATTAAAGCTATTTGATGCTTCTACTGGCGAAGTCTTGGATTATCCTAATACGGATGAGGTATTCACCTTTATGGAGTGGGCAAATACAAATGGGGCACCTATTCCCGCTTATAGTAGTCCTGATGACATCTATGATTTCTCCAATGCACGCTTGAGCTTTTCACCCAGTAGTATTACCCTAGATTGGGAAGGTTCAGCAGAAATAGGCTTATTGTCGGTACATGAAGAAGCCTCTTGGGTCATTTCTGCTTCGGAAGATTGGTTGCAGGTCACCCCACTTAGTGGCATTGGTGCTCAAGAGATTATGATTGGCGCCAGCCCACATACTGCTAGTACAATACCTAGAACGGCTTGGTTAGAGATAAGTAGTAATGAGGATTCCATTATGATATTGGTTACTCAGCTTGGTGGAGAAGAAATGGATGGTCCTGATTGGGGTGCACCAACGCCGACCATCGCATCAGGCACCTTTATCGGACAGATTCAAATAAATGGTGTACCTGCTAGTACCGGCGATTGGCTTGCTGCCTTTGATGAAGATGGAAATTTAGCAGGTAGTAAAGAAATCATTATGAATCAGGGCATTGCTTACACCAACTTAGTCATTTATGGCGATGATAGTGCTACTGTACCAGATGAAGGAATAGGTGCAGGTGAGTCCTTTAGCCTAAGGTTATACGATGCTTCAGAGAATAGAGTGTTGCTCTACCCAAATGCAAATAGCGTTTATAACTTTACAGAATGGGTCAATACTAATGGAGCACCAATGCCAGCCTACAGCTCTCCTGATGCCATTTACAACTTTACCACGGCTCACTATGACTCTATCTTTCTGAGCCCTGGCTGGAACCTCGTTTCCACCGATTTAATTCCAACGGATAGTAGTGTGGTGGCTATTATGAGTGATCTGAAGCCAAATAATCTGGAATATGTGACAGGCTTTGATGGCACTGCAAATTTTTATGACCCCACTTTACCTGAGCTCTTTAGCACGCTTACCCATTGGGAAAGAGGCTTTGGCTACTGGGTCAAAGTAGTAGAAGCAGATACGTTGCTAATAGAAGGGCAAGCCATTGATACGAGCTATTTCAAGCCGATGGATATGAATTGGAATCTTATCGCCTATATCCCCCAAGATGAAAAGGCACCCAACAACTACCTTAGTCACCTGATTGATGGTGGACAATTACAATATGCAACAGGCTTTGATGGAGTATTCCAATTCTATGATCCATTTGGGCTACCCTTCTTAAACGATTTAATATCTATGCATAACAGCAAAGGTTACTGGATCAAGTTGCAAGATGCACCAACTATTCAGGACGCAAGAGTAAGTGCTCGTCGCGTAGCACCAAACATCCCTAACCCCACCTTCGAATTCCTCTGGGGCCATACTGATTTGCCGAAAGGCGCCCGTATAGAAGTAGTAGATGAATCGGGTAAAGCTTGGGCGGAATTAGTAGTGAATGAGCAAGGCAGGTTTCTCCCACAAGCAATCTACGGAGATCATTTATCAACGGTTGTTTTAGTCGAAGGCCCTATAGTAGGTACTAATTTGAGCTTTATCTGGCAGGGACAAAAAGCAAGAGCTACCTATCAATTTACAGGAGATTTATCGGTTCACGAGTTAGACTTGCAGTTTAAAGCACCAGAGGAGGGAGAGATGAATGCCTTTCCCAATCCATTTAAGGATCGCTTAGAAATACAGTTTTACTTAGGTCAGATACACCCTACTACCATAACTATCACCAACTCCTTGGGCCAAACAATATGGACAGAACGCCTATCACCAACCACAAAAGGATTTCACCAAACTAGTTGGGAGCCTAATGGACAACGCCCTGGGCTGTACTTTGTAAATGTGGTGCAACAAGGCAAAACGATACATCGTACCAAAGTGATAATGACAAAATAATTAGTCTAGAGTAACCATTTTCGCTCATATACTTTCTACTCGGAGGAGGCTAGGACATCAAAAAGATACCTGCCTCCTCCTTGCTTTTCCTTAGTATCTTCCAAATGGATTTGGGCAGACAATTGTTTCCATCGGTTTTCTTAATTTTAGACTCTTATTAAGAAGCGATATGCGGCAAGGTCTTTCCCACTTATTGATGCTCTTTTTTCTGTTCTCTGGTTCATTGGGCTACAGCCAAGACTACTTCATCTCCGAAGTAACGCTAGAGACTAATAACCTAGTAGAAGGCAACATCATCGATTTCCATAAAGACCGCAATGGCTTTATGTGGATGGTGAGCTCTAATGGGATAGCCCGTTTTGATGGACACCAGTTTAAGTTGTTTAATGCCAATAATAGCGCCATACGGAATGTATTGGCTAATAAAATATACCAGCTGGTAGAAGATGCGGAAGGTTATATCTGGGTTGTGGGAGATAATACCTTGGACTTGTTACACCATGCGACTTTTGAGATTATACCGTTCGAGCAAAAATTTCCAGATGTAACGATTGATCTAAAAAATGCAAGGTTTGTTCAAGCAGCCAATCATACTATCCTCATTGAAATACTCGAACAAAATGAGTTCTATCAGTACCATCCTAAGACAGGTATCAGCAGCTTATCTTTTCTGAGAACAGCAGAAGAACCCTATCTCTACCCAAAAGGAGACGCCCTGTGGGTGCTCTATGGAAAAACACAAATCTGGGAGAAATATGATCTTGCTACAGGCCGGCTTTTAAAAGCTTTTCCGAATACATCAGGAATAGGACTGGCTATTATTAATAACTATACTAGAAAAGACATTTTCATTGGTAGAACAGAGCGAGGACTTTCTTTTTTTGAAGGCCAAGAGACTGCTATTGAGGAGCTTTTTGGTCTTCAGATTGACCCACAAACTCCCTTAAATTTTCATGTAACGCCGGTTCACTACCTGCCCTTGCATGATATTTTCATGGTGCGCCTACCAGACGATCAATTAATTGCACTTGATCTGGATAATAAGGCCATTACTCCTATCCAAAAAGATGACAATTTCATTGGAGCCTATTTTTACAGAGGAGTAGTGGATGAAAAAGATTTCTTGTGGTCGAGTAATAGACGCGATATTCAACTGTTCCAGCTTCGTACCAACCCTTTCGAGCAATATCCTCCTGACGAATCGATTCGAGGACTACGAGTAAGTAAGGATTACCTATTTAACTCAAAAATGATTGTTCATCTTCCTTCTGGCGAAGCCTTCGACTATCCAGATCAAGCGTTAACACTACGAGCTGCTGTCCCCAATATAGAAGACGAGATTTGGCTTGGAGATCGATACAGCATTGTTCAATTGGACACTAGTACTCACCAAGTAATAAATAGTATTCCGATTCAGAAAACGATCCCAAGCTTTTGGTCTATTCTAAGAGATCAGGAAGGCACTTGGTGGGGAGGTTCTTATGGGAGCGATTTATACTCAAAGTCCACTTTAGCCGATACCTTTCACCTTTTTGACCAATACAATGGATTTGATCGAATGAGAGGCGCTTTTCATTTGCTGGAAGATAGCGCGCATGTGTGGGCTGCGGCACGCAATGGGCTTTATCTAATCCATAAACAGCAAGGTGTTGTTGCACGCTATAATCAAACGGCAAGTCAAGGCTTTCAAATCCCATTCGAGAATATTTTCTTTATCTATAAAGATAAATCTGCCACTTACTGGATAACTTCTGCTAATAGCGGAATAGTCAAGCTTACGCTAAATGATCGATTCGAGATCAAGACGCTGCAACATCTTACTGTACAGGATGGTCTGCCTTCTAACACCGTATACGCTATAGTAGAGGATGATAGAGATAGACTTTGGATGAGCACCTTCAACGGTATTATCTGTATCGATCCAGCAGATAATTCTGTACAGACTTTTGGGCGAAGTGACGGCATCGAAATGTTAGAATTCAATCGCATTTCCTTTACTAAAGGCCACGATGGCCGCATTTATTTTGGGTCGCTCAAGGGTGTCACGGGCTTTCATCCGGATGAAGTGATCAGAACCTCTAAACCAGACAATCCCATTTCGATCACTCAATATTCCGTCTACAAAAAAGAAGATAATAAATGGATCAATGAGACCGTGAAGACTATTGCCAATCAAAAAATTATTTTAGAACCTTCTGACCGCTTTTTTAAGCTGAGCCTTTCCATGTTCGATTATTTCAATGCCCAAAATCTTCGGTATTACTACAAGATTGAGGGCCTATTAAACGACTTTCAACTCATACAGGGTAATACCCTGGAAATTAGCGGTTTGCCCTATGGCAATTATACGCTTCGTGTAAAGGGACAGGCGGCCGACCGCCGATTTTCTAGTCAAGAATTGGTATTACCACTCATAGTCAAACGGCCTTTTTACCTCCGTTGGTGGTTTATCGCGCTAGCCATAGCTATTATTACAATCATCGCCATTCAACTTTACGCCTGGCGTATCCGACGGCTCAACCAGCAGCAGGCCATACTCGAATCCATGGTCAAAGACCGTACCGCACAGATTGAGCGCGATAAAACCCTAATCGAAGCGCAAGCCACCCGACTCCGAGAATTAGATGAAGTCAAATCTCGCTTTTTTGCCAATATTTCACACGAACTCCGCACGCCGCTGACCCTCATCCTCGGCCCACTCGACCGCGTGCTGCGCCGCAATCAACTCACTAATCGCGATTTCACCGCGCTTCAACTCATGAAGCAAAATGGAGAAAAACTCCTCAAGCGGATCAGTGAACTCTTAGACCTATCACGGCTAGATGCCAACAAAATCGAAGTAGAGCAAACACCAACCTTCCTCTACAATTTCCTGCGCAACCTGATCGCTTCCATCGATAGTGCCGCTAATGCAAAAGATATCCAGCTCCTTTTTAGCTACCACTTAAACGAAGAATTGCAACTCCTCCTAGATACCGATAAAACCGAAAAGATCATTTATAACTTTCTGACCAATGCCTTAAAATTTACAGCCCCCACCGGCACCATTACCATTACCGCCCGACGCAATCAGGAACGCTTAGTCCTCAGCGTGCAGGATACCGGCATTGGCATTCCAGCCGCCGATCTCGAAAAAATATTTGATCGATTCTATCAAGTGCAACAGTCGGAACGACTGGCAGGCACCGGTATCGGCCTGGCACTTTCTAAAGAACTAGCCAAGGTAATGGATGGAAAAGTATGGGCAGAAAGCACACTTGGCCAAGGCAGTACCTTCTATGTCGAACTTCCTTTAGTGGAAACATTTGCAGTCAAAGCCAAAACCCCAATCCGGCAGCCGGCTGAGGTGTTAGCTGGCTTATCCCCTATCGAGCAAGAAGCAAGCTCTCCCCCACCCGCTACTACCCACCAGCAAGCATGCATATTGGTCGTGGAGGATAATGCAGACTTGCGACAATACATTTCTGTCACCTTACAAGAGCACTATCAAGTACAGACAGCAGAACACGGCCAAGCTGCACTAGCATGGCTAGCTCAACAAAATGGACACCTGCCAGCTGTGATCATCTCGGATATTATGATGCCCATTATGGATGGTATGGAGCTACTACAGACGATCAAAAAGGAAGATCGCTATCGGCACATCCCTATGATTATGCTCACTGCTCGCCAAAGCATCCCAATAAAAGTAGATGCCTTGCGCATAGGCGTAGACGACTACCTCACCAAACCATTCAATGACATGGAACTGATTGCCCGTGTCCATAATCTGGTATACAACAGCCAAAATAGGCTTCCCATCCCTGACTCTGCCACACCACCTAAACGTTCCGCCGCCGAACAACACTGGCTAGCACAAGTAGAACAGATCATCATCGAGCAACTCTCCAATCCCCACTTTATCCTGAAAGACATCGCTCCCCAAATCAATATGTCCTACAATGGCTTTCAGCGCAAGCTCAAAAAGATTACGGGGCTTACGCCCAAACGCTATGAGCGCTCTATCAAGCTCCACCGTGCGCGTGAAATTCTAAAAAGTGGCGAAGTGGAGACCGTTTCGGAAGTGCTCTACCAATTGGGTTTTGATAATCACTATCATTTTTCGAAGCTGTACAAGGAGGAATATGGGGTGATGCCTTCGGAGGAGTTGAAGTAGGTCTCGACTACGCTCGACCTACACAGTACTAAAAACCGTTGGCCGAGCGAAGTCGAGGCCAACTTTCAGCTAATCCCCACCCCTCTTTTCACATTTTGCGCTAAGCAAAAGTGATTTTCGAGTAATGCAAATGGGTGAGTTTTGTTGTTGTACAACGCACCATAAAACGTATACCAATTGCATGAGCATAACACATCTTGTCATAAAAGTCTATTGCTGGCTAAAAGGCCTTAAAGTGGCCCCGCTAGAGGAGATGGAAGCGCAAACAGAGGCTTTTGAATTGCGCAATCGTATCTACAGTGAGGTGTATGGGTTCCAGCCGGTAATGGCTTCGCCAGAAGTCATCCGACCAAAAGGCTTGGCCTATTATGTAGGCATTTACCGAAAGGGAAAACTAGTGGCCTGTATGCGGCTGATGGATCCTACGGAGATCACCCCTTTTGTATCCTTCTTTTACGATAAGCCCCAACTGGACAAACCCTTTGACGAAACTTATGAGATGGCAGGCTTGGTGATAGAGCCGAAGTTGCAAAGCAGCGACAGTAGCATTTTTCTGATTCTCTTATACCATGCCTTTCAATTTACCATTCAAAATGGCCGCTCGTATTGGCTGGCGAGTACTTGGAAAAGCTTATATCACTACATCAAACGGATGGGTGGAATAGCAGAGTTTATTACGGATAAAGTAGGCTTTGAAGATGATGGCTCTGCCAAGGCAAACTTTCTAAAGAATTATCTGGAAAATGGAAGCGCCAAGGACTACTGCTGCTATTATGTGTATTTGCCCAAAAACTATGATCGTATTATCCTGAAAAAATACTTCCAACGGCAAAAAAGGAAACTCTTGAAGCGTTGGAAGCAGCTGTCGCTAAATGGCCTGTTTAACCCAAAAATAAAGAGCACAGTATGAAAGAGCCAAGAAAAATATTAGTGACAGGGGCGAGCCGTGGAATTGGCCAGGCGATTGCTGTGGAATTGGCGCAGGCAGGATACAGCTTGTTGCTCCACGCTAGTGTAAAGGAAAACCTATATCAGACTATCGAACAGCTTCCCGCAAAAGCAGAATACCAGGCTTTAGCTGCTGACTTTTCGCGGCCAGATGCAGTAGGCCATTTTATCCAACAACTAAAAAAAGAACACAAGGACTTGTATGGCATTGTGAGCAATGCGGGTATTGCCTTGGATAAACCCCTATCCTATCAGCCGGAGCGAGAAATTGACTTACTCTTGCAGGTGAACCTGAAAGTGCCCATCCTTTTGGGGAAGCTTGCGCTAAAATTGTTCCTAAAAAACCGGGAGGGAGTATGCATCAATATCGCTTCGTGTATTGGGCAGATGGGTAATGCCTACCAGTCGGTTTACGCTGCCACTAAGGCAGGACTAGTGGCGCTTTCCAAATCGTGGGCGAAGGAGATGGGGCAGTTGTTGCCGCAGCATAGGGTGCGATTTTTGAGCGTAGCACCGGGCCTAATCGAGACTGATATGACCACTAATCTAGATGAGCAAGTTTTGGCTAATTACCAAAGTCAAATTCCAGCGAATCGTTTTGGGCAAGCCCAAGATGTTGCTCAGTTAATCGCTTTTTTAATAAGTGATCGCGCCACTTATATCAACGGTAGCACCATAAGCATTAACGGAGGATTATTATGAATATACCAGCTAATAAGGACTACCGCGACCAATCAGAGCTGACGCTCTACCAAGATGATATTGAGGCCTTGACGCTAAAGCAGCACCCAATGCAGGAGTGGTTCATCAAAAGTCATCCCGAACTGAGCAAGGATGATTGTTTTAGTTTCCCTCTACCCTATTTGAGAGCAGTGGATAAGGCCTATATGAATTTTGAAAAAAAGGGTGCTTTTGGTCGCGGTTTTGCGACAGCAAGCTACGAAGTCCAAATGGATGATCCTTGGTTTTACTGCCATTTCCTGGGTGATCCGGTGATGCCTGGATCGCAGGGGCAAGATGCTATTTTTCAGCTGGCAGGAGTATGGAGTACGATCCGTGGAGAGATTATTGGGCGGCCAAGGGCACTGGCTGGGCAGTTTGATTTTTTTGGTCAAATCCTGCCATACAGTAAAACGATTTTCTATCGCATCGACATCAAGCGATTTCTGAAAAAGAAGCGGATACTATTTTTTACCGGAAGTATCGCAGTAGATACGATTGACAATGTCATTTATCGATTTGAGGAATGTAAAATTGGCTTTTTCACCAAAGAAGAGTTGAGTATCCAACAACGTAGTCACGAGTACTATCAACCCGATTGGAAGCGTGTGGCAGCGCAGCAATTACATCATATTGAACTTTCAAAACAATATTATGAGCAGAGCAGATAATCTAATTGTCGGGAAAGGGCCGGAGGAGGTGCTAATCTATGGCAAGCCTATGTTGTTCGTGGATGAGTACTTATGGTTTGAGCCAGCGTGTGGTATTGTTACCGTTTATCAGGTCAAGGAAAAAGATGTGAAAGATCACTTTAATATTTTCAGAGGGGTCGATATGCTGGAAGCCTGTGGGCAGGCGGGCATTTCCGCTTGCACGGTCTTGGAGTGCCAGAAAGCTGGCAAATCGCGGGATGAGCTGAAGAAAATCTTCCGCTTTGTGTTCTTAGGCGTTGATCGCTCTCGCTTTTTTGACTATGCTAAGGAAGGCGATGTATTGATTGCTATTGGTAACATTACCAGTTATCGCTTTCGCCAAATGACGCTAGATAGCACGCTATACAAGGTAGCGCCTAATTTCGACTACCAAAATTATTTTCAAAACTACTCCATTGCAGATTTCAATGACAAAGTGGTGCCGACTGCATTCACTCCAATGGCCACTTTTGAGAATATGGTAGGGCGCGCCATCAAGCTACAAAAACTAAAAATGATTGATACATAAACAAGAATTTAAGATTATGACTAGAGAAGAAGTATTAAAAGGTATTGTAGAAATTTTAGAAAGTGTTCGCATGGTAGATAAGGAAGCACTTGCTACGATCAATGAAGACAGCGATTTTATCACCGACTTGGGCTTACCCTCTACCGAATTGATCAACATCATTGCCAAAGCAGAAGACCGCTTCGATCTGGAATTTGATGACGATGACGTCGATGATTTGGATTCGAAGGTAAGCGATACGATCGACTTAGTATTGAAAACCGTTAATCAAGCCTAATGCAAGGACGAAAAGTAGCTGTGGTAGGTATGGGCGGGCTTTTTCCCACCTGCACCAATCTTACAGATTTTGAGGAAAAGCTATTTTCTAACCAGAGCTTTGTTCGCACTTGGGATGAAGCCGAGCAGTACGGGAAGCAAATCCGCTCCAAAGTGAGTGGTTATATTTCCTTGCAAGAAGCAGGGCTAGAAATTAGCGATAGGTTGGGCGATGGCGACTATCCCGCCATCTATTATGACCAACAAGAGCGCATTCCGTATGTGCATTTAGCGACAGCGGATATCGGCTCCATCTGGGCCATGTTGGCCACACAAGATGCCATTCAGCAAGCGCATTGGGAAGTTTCGGAAGTGCAATCGGAGCGTACGGGTGTAAGCATTGGCTCTGGCTCAGGTGGGCATGTCGTGCTGCGCCAGGCATGGGAATTATTTTTCCAAAAAGGCAAGCGTTCCACCTTCACCGGCTCGCACAATGTTGACCGGACGATGGTGTACCGCGAAGCGGCAAATGTGTCTTGCCTTTTTGAAAAAATAGCTCCCATGCCTGGCGTAGCACGACATGCCCGCCCGAGCCGGAGCCAATACTCACCCCCGTGCGCTCCGATTGCACTTCCGAAACTTCCCAATGCGCTTGCTGAATGGCTTCTTGTGTCGCCAACATGGCCCAGATGGAGCCAATATCCGCTGTCGCTAAATGCACATATGGAATGCGC
>JBCCRH010000008.1:0-33514 GCA_039208045.1 Bacteroidota bacterium | reverse complement strand
AGAAGCCACCTTAGGATCGAGAAATACTCTCTGAATGCGCTCTAATTTGTTGAACAACTCATCCATTTCTTCTAGTCCCTTATCGAGTGGCACACCTGTGAAGAGCTTGATGCCCTTAGTCACCGTTTTTACTGCAAAGTTTTTGTAAGAAAACGCTTTGGTCATCCAGGACTTCACCACTTGTGGAAGCGAAAGCAGGGTTAGTGTTTCGCCAGTAGGGGCGCTATCAATTACGATTACATCATAGGCATCTTCTTGGTGATATTTATCCAACCAGAGAAAGGCCGAAGCCTCTTCCATACCAGGTAGTACCGACAGCTCTTCTGCCACTACGTTTTTTACCCCTCGCCAACGAAAGACCGTATTCATGAGGTTGCGCATATTATTCCAGTATTTTTCCATGGAATAATACACATCAAATTCTTGGGCGAATAGATTGGGGGCAATTTCTTTGGGTTCAGGTTCTAGCTGAATATTTAGTGCATCAGATAAACTATGGGCTGGATCGGTAGAAATGATTAAGGTCTTTTTTCCTTCTTTTGCTGCTCGGATAGCAGTAGAAGCGGCAACGGTAGTCTTACCTACGCCACCTTTTCCAGTGAACAGTATGATCCGCATATCTCTCCTTTTTAAGTTAGTAGATCGTCGATAGAAACTTCTTTCTGCTTCTTCCCTCCTTTTTGGGTAGGCTCTATTTCCGGTTCCGTTTCTGAGCGATTTTCGCGTACAATTTGAGCAGCTTCTTTTAGTGCATTTCCAGAAGTCTTAAAAATTTCTTTTTGGTTCTCAACCGTCATTTCAATGGACTGCTTGACCAGATTTCCACCTTCTTCCATTGCTTTGAAGCCCGCATTTTTATACAGCGTAAAGATTTTCTTCGCGGTATTGAATGATGATTTTACGATAGTTCCGCCAGCCTTGAAGAAAACAGCGTTGGTTTCCTTTGCTACACTGAATATTTTGCCCACAATACTTTTGCCCATGATTCGGATGGTTTTGCTATTAGACTTGTTCCGCCGGTCGCGAATGAGCGAAAGCGTAGCAAATTTTATTCTGAACAAGGCAAAAAACGTAGGCGTCCTCCTCAGGCGGACGGCGAGGCTTTTTAACGCAGTGCAGGATAAAATTTTGCCGCTTGCAGCCATTTAGTGGCCGGTGAAACAAGTCTATAAACAACAATGCAGCAACCTAGGTTGCTGCATTGCTATCCAATTGTTAAATAAACATTGATTTGTGAAATAGGTGATCCACCTAATATCGCCTTAGTTTTTAGAAAACAATTTTCTAAGACGGCCTGCATTTTGAGATAGCTGGCTCTTCACTTCTTCCAATGTTTCAAATACCATTTCCTGCTGCTTTTCTGCTAATTTCAAGCCACCGTTTACTGCTTTGGCAGCAATATCTTGCCACTTTCCACCAGTTTCGATCATTCCGTCCACTAGTCCATCTGCTGTCTTCAATGTGAAATCGTTTACGTTCTGAACTGTCTTTGTGATATTATCCATGTTCATGGTTTCTGTTATTTTATTGTATGTTTTGTTATAAGCCTCTTTAACCGGAGTGATCGTCATCTCCTTGATCGGCTCTACATTTTCTTTAATATCTTCCATTACCTCTGTAGCGGTTTCTTTTACCTTCGTATTGATATTTTTGGCGGTATCTTTGATGGCGTTTACGCTGTCAGAGAAGTCCACTTTAGGCGTTTCTTTCACTGCCTCTTTTACTGCTTTGGTAGCAGCCGTAGCTTTCTTTGCTGCTGTTGTAGCTGCTTTTTTAGCGGTAGCAGTTGCCTTTGTTGCAGTTGCAGTCGCCTTTTTAGCAGTTGCTTTAGCAGCTGTTGTTGCTCTTTTTACTGTTGTTTTAGCAGTAGTGGTTTTCGTTGTCGCTTTCTTTGCTGTCGTTCCTGCGGTAGTTGCTGTTGTCTTTCTAGTAGCCATTTTATTTTCGATTTAAATTGGATTAATGTAATTGTATTAACTTGTTTATTAATTACGATACAAATATACAGGGGGGTAGTTACAGATGAGTTACAAGGGAGTTACAGGTAATTTTTTTCTGATCATGAACCCCTATTGCAAGGTTTTGCATTACAAGTTGTAGGCCGTATCTTTATCTTTCAATTTTAACGCAAAACACATTCGGATGATTCGTACCTTTCTTGTTGTACTTGTTTCCTTTATCTTTTGGAGTCTGCCTGTGGCAGCTCAGAATATACAGATTACAGAAGAACCTGCAATCACCCGTATGATGGAAGCATTCGTCAATCAAAATAATGAACAGCAAAGCCTATCCGGCTATCGGATACAGATTCTTGCTACGCCAGATCGACAAAGAGTGGAAAGCGTAAAGCAAGGTTTTCGCTATCGCTATCCAAATATTCCAGTAGATTGGGTACATAGTAAGCCATACTACAAGCTACGCGCGGGAGCTTTCTCTACCAGACTGGAAGCCCTACGACTACTCCACATTCTTAAGCGCGATTATCCTCGCGCCTATTTGGCGGCAGATCGAGCGATTCGGGCGGAGGAATTGATAGGTACCTATTAAATATAACCAATGCGCGAAAGGAATCCGGCGGGTCTAGTCAATTTCGATCTTATTACCTTTTCTATTTTCTTGGGCTTAGTCGCCATTGGCTGGCTAATGATCTACACCGTAGGCTTTAACGAAGGCTATCGAGGAGGGCTATCGGGCTTCTTGACAACCCCTGCTGGCAAGCAGTCTATTTGGATTGGAATTTGCACCTTCATTTTCATCTTTATTTTGTTAATCGACTGGAAATTTTGGCAAACCTTTGCCTATCCTTTATATGCAGGCTCCATGTTGCTGCTGCTCGGGGTGCTCTTTTTTGGAGTCACTATTAAGGGGGCTACCTCTTGGTATTCTTTTGGCTCTTTCTCTTTTCAACCCTCAGAACTAGCAAAATTTGGAACAGCCTTGGCTATTTCAGCCTACCTCTCCGCCTTTAATACTGACCTTAAAAACCTACGCTCTCAGCTGACCGTTGCTGCTTTACTATTGACACCAATGGTATTAATTATGATGCAACCAGATGCAGGTTCAGCTTTAGTTTTTATCTCCTTTTTAGTGGTGTTGTATCGCGAAGGCTTATCTTCTTACTATTACCTCGTTGGTTTTTATTTGGCTACTATTCTGATCTTAGGTCTTATCGCTAATCCATTGTGGATTGCTGGTGGGCTAGGGCTGCTGGGGCTACTCGTATTGGCTGCGAATTTCAAGGCGCGTAACTATTGGTTGCTGGGTAGTTTAGCGTTTGCTGGCCTGGCCATTTATTTAGTTGAAGTAGTCGATAAAAGTTATATCCTTCCTGTTTTAGGAGCTATTACGTTGGCCCTCCTCGGGATGGGTACTTATTTATTTTGGAATCGAAAGGCAAAGCTGATTCAGCTCATGAGTATCACCATCGTAGTAGGCATAGGCCTTGCTTTTGCCTCCAACTATTTTTTCAATGAAGTACTCCAACCCCACCAACAAAATAGGATCAATGCGTGGCTTCGCCCTGATAAGTGCGATAAGGCTGCACTTTACAATGTAGTACAATCAAAAATGGCCATTAGCTCTGGCGGGCTTCAAGGCAAAGGATTCTTAAAAGGTACGATGACCAAGCTTAACTATGTACCAGAGCAAACTACTGACTTTATTTTCTGCACAGTGGGTGAAGAACAGGGTTTTGTTGGTAGCCTTGGCATTATTGGTCTGTTCTTTTTACTCATGCTGCGCATTACCATTATTGCAGAGCGCCAACGATCGAGCTTTGCCCGAACCTATGCCTACGCTGTTGCTGGAATTTTATTTATTCACGTCTTTATTAATATAGGTATGACGATGGGTCTCATGCCCATTATCGGTATTCCTTTACCGATGATTAGTAAAGGTGGGTCTTCTCTGATTGGCTTCACCATTATGATTGCTGTTCTTCTGAAGATTGATAGTAACCGTTTCCGCTATGTTTAACTTTGAAATTTTAGCGCAAGCACCCAACTGTGCAGCAAGAACAGGTACCATTGAAACTGACCACGGTACTATCCAGACGCCTATCTTCATGCCGGTGGGTACTGCTGGCACTGTGAAAGGGGTACACCAGCGGGAGCTAAAAGAGGATATAAAAGCTCAAATCATTTTGGGTAATACGTATCATCTGTTTTTGCGGCCTGGAATTGAGATTTTGGAGAAAGCTGGTGGCTTACACCGCTTTAATGGATGGGATAAACCCATTCTTACCGATAGTGGCGGCTACCAAGTGTACTCACTGAGCAATACCCGAAAGATTACCGAGGAGGGCGTCAACTTCACCTCTCATATCGATGGTTCTAAGCACTTTTTTAGTCCAGAGCGGGCAATAGATATTCAGCGGAGCATTGGGGGAGATATTATTATGGCATTTGATGAGTGTACGCCGTTCCCCTGTGAATATCAATATGCTAAAAAATCGATGGAAATGACGCATCGTTGGTTAAAGCGTTGTTGCGACCACTTTGATGCCCATTCGTCTATCTATAATTATGAACAAACCCTCTTTCCCATTGTGCAAGGCAGCACCTATGAGGATCTGCGGGTAGCATCAGCAGAAGTGATTGCCAGCTTTGATCGACCTGCCAACGCCATTGGTGGTTTATCGGTAGGGGAGCCTGCCGAGGATATGTATGCGATGACGGATGTGGTCTGCCAGGTATTACCAAAAGATAAGCCACGCTATTTAATGGGAGTTGGTACACCTGATAACCTGCTGGAATGTATCGCCCTGGGAGTTGATATGTTCGATTGTGTACTACCTACGCGCAACGCCCGACACGGTATGCTCTACACCCGGCATGGCATTATGAATATGCGAAATGCAAAATGGAAGGATGACTTTAGCCCTCTGGATGAAGGTGGCCCCTGCCCGACTAGTAATTTCTACTCCAAAGCTTATGTCAGGCATCTGTTTCAGACTAAAGAATTATTGGCTGCACAAATTGCCAGTATACATAATTTAGCCTTTTACCTATGGCTGATGGGAGAAGCTCGCACACATATCGAAGCAGGCGATTATCTGAGCTGGAAGGACAGTATGGTTAAAGAATTGCAAAGACGCTTGTAAAATAAAGCAATTCGCTAGTATCTTCGTTTCCTATTTGTAACGGCCGCTTAATTGTGTATGCTAAAGAAACTTGATCAGTACATTATCGGGAAATTTTTGCGAACCTTTTTCTTTACGGTTCTGATCTTCACTATGATTTCTGTCATCATTGACTTTAGTGAAAAAGTGGAGAAGTTTATTGAAGAGCCAATCACAATTAAAGAAATTGTAATTGATTACTACCCCAATTTCATCCTACATATGGATGGGCTGCTCTGGCCACTATTCACACTCATTGCTGTAATTTTTTTTACTTCCCGTATGGCCTACAACTCTGAGATTATCTCTATTTTCAATGCAGGGGTAAGTTTTCAGCGTTTCATGGTACCCTACCTGATATCAGCAGGCATCGTTTCAGGCTTGCACCTAGTCGGCAATCACTACTTCATTCCAAAAGGCAACAAAGCTCGACTTGATATAGTACATACCTACATCTGGAAAGATAACGACAAAGGGAAAACCAGAGATGTACATATGTTCGTTTCGCCAGATACTAAAGTCTATGTTAACTTTTTTAGAAAACGGGATAGTACTGCTCGAAAATTTCGCTTAGAACGATTCGAAAATGACGAGCTCGTATACCTCTTAAAGGCAAGTACTGCCGAGTGGCGAGGAGAACCCAATAAGTGGCGCTTGAAAAACTACGAAATCCGAACATTCAATGAGGTAAATGAGTCATTGCTATTAGGTAAAGGTAAAAGTATGGATACTACCTTTAATCTAACGCCCTACGATTTTGTGGATTATAAAGAGCAACACCTTATGATGACTACTCCCCAACTACGGCGGCATATCAACCTGCAGCGCACAAGGGGAGTGGGAAATACCCAAAAATACGAGATCGAACTCCATCGCCGAACAGCAGAGGCATTCACCATTTTTATTCTCACCCTTATTGGAATGTCTATCGCTTCTCGAAAAGTTAGGGGAGGAATCGGCTTGCATTTAGCCATGGGAGTTGGCCTTGGCGCTATCTTTATTTTCCTGTCCCGCTTTGCAGTAGTCTTTGCTGCTGGCCAAGCCATACCTGTTCTGTTAGGCATTTGGCTGCCCAACCTAGTCTTTTCTGTTGTGGCTGCATACCTCATCGCCAACGCTCAAAAGTAGGCTTACACATTTTGTTAAACAAAATCCTGCATTGACTATTTATTGGCGATAAATCGACCAATATCTACTTCATCTTAGCCGTAAAAGCTGCTTTTTCGCCTATTTTGTTTAAGTAGCAGCCCTTCAAAGTCTAAACAAAACACTTCACCTTTCATTTTTTTTTGAAATTTTAGTATTTATACAAAAAAAGACACTTCCATCGCAACACACTAATAATCAGAACTATATAACTAAAGTTTAAACAGTGATAATGCTCAAATTCATACTCTATAAGGTTCAATAGGAAAAAATAATTTCGTTTTGTTTAACTTTTAAGTATATTTGTTTCAACAACAAAGAAGTTATCTACTAAACAAAACCACTAGCGATGTCTCAACCAGAGTTTTATAGCAAATTCGACCAAATGTCTACGCTGCTCCATTCGTTTGCTTATACTCTAACGAAGAATGCAGAAGACGCAAAAGATCTGTTTCAGGAGACTGCATACAGAGCAATGACCAACCGAGAGAAGTTTCGTCCAGGTACTAATTTTAAAGCTTGGCTTTTCACGATTATGAAAAATATTTTCATAAACAACTATAGAAAGAAAGCGAAAGCGAATACTATCATGGACTCCACCGATAATCTTTTCTATATCAATTCCGGCAGTGTTGTAATTTCAAATGGTGCCGAATCCAATATCATGATGAAAGAGCTAACCAAAATGATTGAAGAATTAGATAACAGTATCAAAATTCCTTTCCTCATGCATTATCGTGGCCACAAGTATCAGGAGATTGCAGATCACCTAGATTTACCACTGGGCACTGTTAAAAGTCGTATTTTCTTTGCTAGAAAAGAATTGAAAGAAAAGATTAATAAGCGCTACAGCAGTATTAGCGAGCTAGGAAACAGAGGCCGTAAGCGTAGCGCATAGTACTAAGAACAGTCTTGATTGAACTATATTTAGGAAGGTTTAATGGCAGTATCCAACGAGTGATACTGCCATTTGTTTTTTTATAAGCTACTTGTATGCTATCGTGGAATAGAGCTGCTATTGAAGATTTTCGAGAACAACTTCTAAATTGGGGGCAACAGATTGATCGCCCTATGCCCTGGAAAGGTATTAAAAATCCCTATTTCATCTGGCTATCAGAAATTATTCTACAACAGACTAGAGTAGAGCAAGGACTCCCTTACTTCGAGCGATTTGTAAATCGTTTCCCCACTGTCGATGATTTAGCAGAGGCATCAGAAGATGAAGTACTAAAACTTTGGGAAGGGCTTGGTTACTATTCGCGTGCCCGAAATCTACATTTTACTGCAAAGTATATTAGTACTGAGCTAAGTGGTGTCTTTCCAAATACGCATAAAGAAATTTCCAAACTGAAAGGAGTCGGCCCTTACACGGCTGCTGCAATTGCGTCCTTTGCATTTGATTTACCCTTTGCGGTGGTGGATGGAAATGTCTATCGGGTATTGAGCCGGATATTGGGGATTGATCTTCCTATTGATAGTACTCTGGGGAAAAAGGCATTTGCACAAATTGCCCAAGAGTTACTCCCCAACGACAGAGCGGCAGCGTACAATCAGGCCATGATGGATTTTGGGGCACTACAGTGTGTACCTAAAAGTCCAAGCTGCCCCAAGTGTCCGTTTCAAGATCAATGCCAAGCCCATTTGACCCAATCGGTAAAAAAATTTCCGGTAAAAGCCAAGAAACTAAAAAAGCGAGATAGATATTTCCACTACCTAGTTTTTGAAGCGGATGGCAACACGCTCATTCAACAGCGGCGCAAAAAGGATGTCTGGCAACAACTCTATGAATTTCCATTAATCGAATTGAAAACATTGGATATTGAAAGAGAGGAACTGCTCCATGCAACACATCAACTGAGTGACTTAGGAGCTTTTACCCACAGCACCATAGAAAAGTCTAGACCATTCCGCCAAACACTCAGTCACCAAAATATCCACGCGCTTTTCTGGAAAATTACGCTTCAGGATATCCTCCCAAAACATTCAAATCAGCTCATAAGTATTGAACAGGAAAACTTGACTAAATTTGCTTTTCCAAAAATTATCGATTGGTATTTAAACGATAAATCGTTATATTTAAATCTATAAAATCAACGAAATAAATGGTAAACCGCGTAATACTAATCGGAAACTTAGGAAGAGACCCTGAAGTGCGTAGACTCGAAAATGGTGCTGTAGTAGCTAAGTTTTCTATTGCGACTAATGAAAATTATAAAGACAAGAGTGGAGAGTGGCAAAAGCAAACTGAATGGCACGACATAGTACTATGGCGTACCCTAGCAGAACGTGCCGAGAGAGACCTCAAAAAAGGCTTAGCTATCTATTTAGAAGGAAAATTAACGCATCGTACCTGGCAAGATCAAGACGGCAATAACCGCAAAACAACAGAAGTGGTAGCTAGCTATTTTCGAATTGTCAGTAAGAAAGAAGGCAGCTCTAGCATGAGCCAAGGTAGCAACTATTTCCCCTCTGCTGATGATGAAAAGAATAGCTTCTCAACTACTACCAGCAGTACAACTAGCACCACTACTAGTGCCACTACTGCTACCGCTAGCAGTGCCCCTGCCGAGGCAGTAGATGACGATTTGCCGTTCTAGTACCCAAATTTGCTAATCAATATTGGGCCTTTTGGAAGCTGAACCTGCGAGTTATTTTCTATCTAGCCTCCCAAGCTTATTCTTATGGGCGAGCAATTCCACACCTGAATTGTTAATGGGCATCTTAGGTATTCTTCTTTTGCTAATCTGCTCTGCATTAATATCGGGGTCTGAAGTAGCCTTCTTTTCTCTTTCACCTCACGATATTTTTCACCTTCAGCAAGAAGATACTCCCAGCGCTACTCGAATACTGCGCATGAAGGATAAGCCCAGAAGCTTGCTTGCCACTATATTAATTAGCAACAACTTCATTAATGTAGCGATTACCATCGTTTCCTTTTTTCTCCAAAAGAAGTTCCTACCGCAGACACTTTTCGAATCATGGGCTACACAAATCTGTAATCTGCTACAGCTGGATCCACTGCAGTGGAATAGCGTGGTTAGTGATATCATTGGCTATATTATAACGATTGTAGGAGTAACTTCCCTACTGGTACTATTTGGAGAAATAGCCCCAAAAGTATATGCTCGCTTCAACAATATCCAATTAGCACGCATTACTTCGAAACCCTTGTCCATCCTCATGCGGCTCTTCCAGCCTTTTAGCTTTATTCTAGTTACCTGGACTGTTTCCATTGAAAATCGCTTATCAAATACAAGTCGGGGTGGTACCCTGAGAGAAGATATAGATGAGGCTATTGAACTGGCAGTAAGTCAGGATGACGATCGGCCGGAAGAAGTAGACATATTGAAGAGTATCGTCAAGTTTGGAGAAGTCTCCGTCAAACAGATTATGCGCTCCAGAGTGGATGTAGTCGCAGTAGATTTTCGAATTTCCTATACTGAACTCATACAGATTGTACGCGAATCTGGTTTTTCTAGAATTCCCGTATACGATGACGACTTCGATAATGTCACTGGCATTCTTTATGTAAAAGACTTATTAGGGCATCTTCACGAAGAGGCATCTTTTGAGTGGCAAGAACTCATTCGCACCAATATCATGTATGTTCCAGAAGCTAAAAAAATAGACGATCTGTTAAAGGAATTTCAGCAAAATCGCATGCACATGGCTATTGTCGTGGATGAGTATGGAGGCAGTTCTGGGATTGTCACACTGGAAGATATTCTTGAAGAAATCATCGGAGATATTAAAGATGAGTTTGATGATGATACAGAGGTGCTATACAAAAAAATTGATGATGCAAATTATCTGTTTGAAGGAAAAACACTGCTGAATGATGTATGCAGAGTGATAGGCGTAGATACCAATACCTTCGATGATATCAAAGGGGAGGCTGATTCGTTAGCAGGCCTGATTTTGGAGCTACTAGGAGAAATTCCAAGAAAAGATACGACAACTAGCTTCGAGACGTTTAAATTCAAGATAGTATCCGTTAATAAACGCCGCATTGAGCAAGTGCTAGTGACCATTGAAGAGCAACCCATTCATTTATAACTACTTAATATGCTTCGTAATTTACCTAAACAATTGGAAGTTTCCCTGGGCATTTTAGTCGGCTATTTAATTATGGCTTCCATCAATGTTCTGTTTTGGGGCACTCCTGTGAAGAAAGCATTCTGGGATCCAACCATTCTAGCTTTAACTGCTGGTGTAATTCTGGCCTATTTGCTATTTATACGAAATAAATCAAATAATGGAGATGAAACTAGTGAGTAAGTGGCAATACTTAGGCATACTACTTTTGGCTACTTTTCTAATCGCGTCCTGCTCAGATGAACCGCCAATGACGCCAAAGCCCAGGGCTTATCCAAAAGTAGAATATCCAGAAAAGGCATTCCAAGATTTTGATAAAGACTATTGCACCTTTTCCTTCGAATATCCACAGTATGCCCAAATTGTGCAGGATACTAGTTTCTTTGAGCAACGCCCAGTTCACCCCTGCTGGTTTGATGTCTATTTTCCAGATTTTGATGGCCGACTCCACTGTAGCTACTATCCAGTAGGGGCCCCCAAATCGTTTGAAACACTTAAAGCCGATGCCTTTGAACTAGCCGATTGGCATCAGAAAAAAGCCAATTATGTAGATGAGCTCAAGATCAGTTTACCTGAACATGGCGTGAGTGGCTTTTTATTCTCCATCGAAGGCCCTGCTGCATCCCCTTTACAATTCTACTTGACCGATAGCACACAACATTTCCTACGAGCAGCACTCTATTTCAATACTAAAACCAGACCAGACTCCCTTGCACCCATCCATGATTTTGTACGTGCAGATGTAATGAAGATGATAGAAACGTTCCAGTGGAACGAAATAGAAACAGCCATCTCTCAATAGTTATCAAAAGATGGCTGTCGACTTTTCAGTATACCTTTAACTTATAGGTCTAACTCTTTGACTTCGCAGTCCTCTTGGTAGTAGCTTTTCCATTACTAGATGCAGCTTTTCCATCCTTGCCTTCGCCTTGTTCCTCATCTGCTGTACCGGTTATAATCGCCTTGATCTTTTGCTCTATCTCCAAGGCTACTTCAGGGTTATCCATCAAAAATTGCTTGGCCGCTTCGCGTCCTTGCGCAATCTTAGCCTCCTGATAGCTATACCAGGCTCCACTCTTCTTGATCACATCGTGATCAACGCCCAGATCTACAATTTCTCCAGTCTTGGAGATACCTTCTCCGTACATAATATCAAACGTAGCAATTCGGAATGGAGGCGCAAGCTTGTTCTTTACCACCTTCACCTTTACATGGTTGCCCACTACATTTCCTTCTTTGTCCTTAATGGCAGAGCCAGAACGACGAATATCTAGGCGCATAGAAGCGTAAAACTTAAGCGCATTACCTCCTGTCGTTGTTTCGGGATTGCCAAACATCACCCCGATCTTCTCCCGCAATTGGTTAATGAAAATACAGCAGCAGTTTGTCTTACCAATAGTACCTGTAAGTTTTCGCATTGCCTGTGACATCAAACGAGCCTGGAGTCCCATCTTTGAATCTCCCATTTCTCCCTCAATCTCACTGCGAGGCACCAAGGCTGCAACAGAGTCGATTACAATGATGTCTATAGCGCCTGAGCGAATTAGATTTTCTGTGATCTCTAGCGCCTGCTCTCCGTTATCTGGCTGAGAAATCAGCAAGTTTTCGGTATCTACCCCTAGTGAGGCCGCATAAAAGCGGTCAAAAGCGTGTTCTGCATCTATGAAAGCAGCAATACCACCTTGCTTTTGGCATTCCGCTATAGCATGAATCGCTAATGTTGTTTTACCTGACGATTCAGGCCCATATATTTCAATTACCCGACCCTTTGGGAAACCATTGATGCCTAGTGCAATATCAAGTCCTAAGGATCCCGTTGGAATCGATGCAACATCCATGATTCTTTTGTCCCCCAATCGCATGATGGTACCTTTACCATACGTTTTTTCTAAGCGGTCAACGGCTAGTTGGAGGGCTTTAAGCTTAGCTTCTTTTTCGTTTGCCATGAAAGATATTTTTCCTACTGAATAAACAAGTTGTTATAAATTACTCCAAAAGTAAATTATTTGTTGAATAAATACAACTTTATAAACAACTAATTTAAATAAAAAGAGAAAGCCCTTTGGGGAACTTCTCCACCAAGGGCTTTCTTACGCTACTTTTGTTGAAAATGTTGGTCTACATACAACGGGTTATTAACACATGCACTTAAATCAAGCGCGAACAGGTCTTAGGCGACCATTTTTTAACAACCCTCATTAAGGCCACATCTTCAATAATTTTCAGGCATGCTTCTCAAGAGCAGTACGCTTACTATAACCTAGAATGTTTTGCAAGGTACCCTGCTTCGGAGCAAAGGTCACTTGAGGTAATTGCTGGTACGCCTCCAACAATTGATTGTATTCTTCAGCAAGAGCGGAGTCTTGAGTCATCGCTTCGTTGATGGCTAGTTTCTCGGAAGCAGATGTTTCGTCATAAAGACGCTTAATAAGATGATTAGAAGTAAAGCTTTGCACCATATAATGGATTTTAGTAAGTAATAAATTAATCGTTGATTAAATTCACCTTATAAACTGCAAAGCTTTAGTTCTTATTGTTTTAGCCGGAAAAAAAATGGATTTTTCCAAAACTTTTTCCATCAATTTTTCTTTTTGACAATCACTTGACCCGGTACCAAGTCTGTGTACGATACAAACCGGTCCAATGATACCCACGCAGCTTCAATTCATCTGTTTTCCCCTCTTCAAACCAAATTTTACATTTATACTCCTTTCCATTCTCTGGATCTAAAATGGTTCCCTTTTCTAAAACGTCCCCACCTTTTTGTAGGTCTTCGATGATTACCATTCCTAAAACTGGCTTCCCTTTCTTCTTTCCTTTACACTCATCACATACAACGCCTGGCTCAGATTTTAAGAGTTTTACAATCTTGCCATACACCTTCCCATTTTGCTCGTAGATTTCTACATGCGATTTTGCATCTCCCGTAGCATCGTCAATTGTTTTCCAGGTGCCTAGTGCCGCATTTTGGCTGTAGCCAATAACGGTAAACAACAATAGTAGTAGTACCGATAAACTAAATTGCTTCATAGCTTTTACGATTTTTAAGGTTAATCAATCTTCCAATAAACTGGCAGGATGCCAAAATAATTGCTTGAAGTTGACCACTTTATCATCTTTTACCACCACCCCCTCTTGTTCTAGTAAAGCTTGCATCCTGCTAGGTGGAACAAAATGATGCCGCCCACTCAACTCTCCTTTTCTGTTAACGACCCGATGTGCGGGTACATCATCCATGTGAAAACTCTTATTGAGCGCCCAACCCACCATCCGTGCCGACCCAAGTGCCAAAGCATCTGCAATAGCGCCATACGTACTTACACGTCCCTTAGGGATCAACTTCGTCAATTCATAAACCTGTTCAAAATAGCTTTGTTCTCCCATTTTCTTACTTTTGCTGCGATTCAATATACTTAACTAATGTTAAAGACCAAAGTTAAAGCTAGCTCTATCACTAACCTAACTGATGCGCGCTATTTCGCTGCTTGGGAAGTACAATGGCTGGGGTTTTGCCTCGACCCCAAATCCGAAGACTACATTCAGCCTAAAAACATGAACGCCATTCAAGCATGGGTAGATGGCGTTACTATCGTTGGAGAGTTTGAGCTACAGTCTGCCGATGAGATCGCCACGAGCATCGAGCTCTTAAAACTCCCTTGTATCCAGGTAGGGATGTTTACCTCCGCTGAAATCCTCATTGAACTAAATGCTAAGGTACCTGTCATCAAAGAAATCGTACCCCCCGCAGAGCAAGGACTCCATCAACTAGAAGAGCTCTTGGATGAATTCGTCCCCTATTGTAGCCTCTTTTTACTACAACTGGAGAAAATAGGCATCAGCTGGAACGATCTAGATAATGCCCAAAAAGCAAGCCTGCAAGCCCTATGTGCTACTTATCCTATTATCCTAAGCATGGCCATAGAAGCAACCCAACTTGATAGCTTCTTAGAAGCGATCAAACCTGTTGGCCTCAATGTAAAAGGAGGTGTAGAAGAAAAAGTAGGCTACAAATCATTTGATGAATTAGATGACTTATTTGAAGCCATGGAGACCTTTGCTGAATAATTATTTCAAAAACACAAAAGTTGTTCGTTTTGATTGTATATTAACTGTTACTAACAAGACAACAAAAACAAAAATCATGACCAAGTTCTTATTTACCATTTGTTTAAGCCTCTTCTCTATCGCTGCGTTTGCTCAGCAACAAGCAGTGGATGCTCGTGTAGTAAAAGACACAGAGGCAATGGTAAAATATTACGATTTAGATGAAACTCAGGCCCAAAAAATGGAAGTGATCCAAGCGCGTAAATACCGAAATTTAGCCGACATCGCTTCCCTAGAGCAATCCGATAGAACGCTGTATTTGCGTAAGCTAAAAAGCATACGTACCGGCACCTGGGCTTCTACCAGACGTATTCTACGGGAAGATCAGATGCAGCCATACAATGACCTCTTGATAGAGCGCCGCCGGAAAGAATCGGCATTTATAAAAGAACAAAAAGCAACGGGCAAGACGAAAGCGGAGATAGAGCTAGCACTCCTAGAATTAGAAGTGGAATGAGTCGCTTTTTCCTGGCCACGGCAAACAAAATTTAAGATTTCGATATTGAATAAGTAGCTCCTTATTGATAAGGTGCAACAAAACGCAAAAAAGTGGCTGTGAAAGCCGCTTTTTTTTTGATAAAAATTGGTTCAACAGAATAAATGTTGTATTTGAGTCGAATAGTGCTTCCCATTCGAAATGAATGGTAGAATATGGACGTTAAATAATAATTTTATTCACATCAAAATATATAAACTATAAATGGATCCCCTAAAACAGCTATTTAGCGAAAAAGCAACTGCACTGGGGCAGGAAATCAGAGCTTTACTCAAAGAACACGGTACAAAGAAAGTTGACGAAGTTGTCCTTAAACAATTGTATGGCGGAGCGCGAGGCATCAAAATGATGGTCTGGGAAACCTCCCAACTTGATCCTATCGACGGAATACGCTTTAGAGGCTATTCCATCCCACAGCTTAAAGAGTTATTACCCAAAGGACCAGATGGCAAAGAGCCCCGTCCAGAGGGCTTGTTCTGGCTGATGCTAGTTGGTGAGGTGCCAACCGAAGAGCAAGTACAGTGGCTGACTGGCCAATGGGTTCACCGCAGCAATGTACCTGAGCATACCTTCAAATTGCTCGATGCCCTACCCACTGATACCCACCCGATGACGCAGTTTACCTTGGCTATTGCTTCTATGCAAACCGAGAGTACCTTTGCCAAGCGTTACAGCGAAGGGATTAGCAAGTCAGAGTATTGGGATCCTACCTATGAAGATACGATGAACCTTATCGCCCGCCTACCCCGCGTAGCGGCATATATCTACCGTAGAAGCTATCACAATGGGGAGCATATCGCACCAGATACTTCACTCGATTGGGCCGGAAACTTTGCGCATATGCTAGGTATTCCAGGTTCAGATTTCAAAAGCTTAATGCGTCTTTACTTAACCATCCATGCCGACCACGAAGGCGGCAATGCCTCAGCCCATACCACCCACCTTGTAGGATCTACCCTTAGCGACGCTTACCTATCACTTGCCGGTGGTATGAATGCCCTCGCTGGCCCACTACACGGACTCGCTAACCAAGAAGTAATTAAGTGGGTCTTTAAGATGTTGGATGTACTAGGAACTACACAGCCCACCAAAGAACAAATCGCTGCCTACGTGCAAAGCACACTGGATGCAGGCCAGGTGATTCCTGGATATGGACATGCCGTTTTGCGTCGTCCAGACCCTCGCTTTGTAGCACAGAAAACATTTGCAGAAGAATACATCAAGGATGACGATATCGTCAACGTCATCTGGAAAATTTACGACGTAGTGCCACCGATCCTTCAGGGACTAGGTAAAGTGAAAAACCCATGGCCTAATGTAGATGCACACTCTGGTGCTTTGCTCGTACATTATGGCTTGAAGGAATACAGCTTCTACACGGTACTTTTTGGTGTTTCGAGAGCATTGGGTGTATTAGCGGCGATGTGCTGGTCACGCGCGCTGGGCATGCCATTGGAGCGTCCAAAATCGCTTACTACAGAGGGCGTGAAAAACCTCTTAAAGGAGCTGAAGTAAGACAGAAACGATATAACATCAACTACAGAAAAGGTCAGCTCGGTGTAAAACTTAGCTGGCCTTTTTGTCTTTTTTGGGTGTATCCCTCCGCTTGAGGCGTAGGGTCGCTACGTTACAGGGCTCTCAGCATGAGGCTGATCGGCTAGCACTCCGCTTAAAGCTACGTGCTATCTGCCTGCCTAAGGCAGTCACCCTTCCACATCGCTTACACAGCCAGGGCACTTCCCCTCGCCCAGGAATTATTTGAAGAACTTAGCCCACCCAAAACATTAATAATTCCAAAAATCAGTTATTTTTGGAGCTGTCCTAAGTAACAGCCAAAGAATAAGTTCCGCATTTTGGCAAGGGGATTTTGCTCTGAGACAAGGCGAAAAACGCAGACGATGCCTAGCATCGGCGAGGCTTTTCAACGCAGTATTAGAGCAAAAGAGCCAGCCATAAATCGAGAAGTTATTCTTTGACTGTTGCTAAGCATTTCACTGATTTCAAAACTTATAAGACCAATGGAATACCCTACTGATTTAAAATATACCAAAGAACACGAATGGGTTCGCATGGAAGGAGATATTGCAACAATTGGCATTACAGACTTTGCGCAAAGCGAACTGGGTGATATTGTATATGTTGAAGTGGAGACCGTAGACGAGACGCTAGAAGGAGAAGAAGTGTTTGGGACAATAGAAGCTGTAAAAACTACTTCTGATCTTTTTATGCCCATTGGTGGCGAAATTATCGAGTTTAATGAAGCACTAGAAAATCAACCGGAATTGGTCAATGAAGAGCCCTACGGCGATGGTTGGATCATAAAAGTTAAAGTCACTGATCCTGCACAGCTAGAAGAATTAATGGATGCGGGGGCTTACGAAGGCTCCTTGTAACTATTTTTTTGGGCCCCGACCCACCAAAAAAGAAAACATCGACATCTAACTAAAAAGAGAACTTGAAATACTTTTGGCCAGTGCTGCTTTGGGCGATTATTATTGGTGTGTTGTCACTGATGCCCGCAGATCGACTGCCAGACATGCAGCTCAACTTGCTTGCTACCGATAAATTGGCTCACATGGGAGTCTATTTTATACTCAATGCCCTATGGATATGGGGATGTGCCAAGCAAGGATGGCTTAACACCAAAACTATTTTTTGGGGAGTAATAGGTAGTGTAGCGTGGGGAATAGTGATGGAATGGGCACAATATGCGTTTTTCAGTTCCCGTCATTTTGAAGTTTATGACATTATTGCTAATATTATTGGCGTTTTGATCAGCTTACTTGTATTGTTTATTTTTAAGTAAAATTTGTCAGTATGGACATTTCTATTCCTGGCACGCCATTAGCGATTCTTATGATAGCGATCCTAGCAGGAGTTCTTGCTTTGATCTTTATTATGCGTAACCGCTTTGCGCAGGCCTCCAAGGCAAATCTAGCTGAAAAGTATGCAAGCAAACCTGGCAAATCACCGCTAATGGGGCGAAACAAATATCCGGAAGCTGATGCATTTAGCCTCAGCGGTATATTCCTTCGTCTTGGTTTGGTGGTTTCTCTTGGTTTAATTGTACTAGCTTTTAGCTGGACCCAGTATGAGGACGAAGTTTTCATTCCAGACGATGCGCTGGAATATGAAGAAGACATCGAAATTGAACCACCTCGTACAGCCGAACCCCCTCCGCCACCTCCGCCACCACCACCACCGGTGATTGAAGAGGTACCAGAGGAAGAAATTCTGGAAGAAGACGAACCGGAGTTCGTTGACCAGTCGGTAGAAGAAGAATCGGTAGTGGAAGCACCACCAGAAGTGGAAGCACCACCACCACCGCCACCTCCTCCGCCACCACCACCACCAAAGCCAAAGGTGGAAGAGATTTTCAAGGTGGTAGAGCAGATGCCTCGTTTCCCAGGTTGTGAAAACCTAGCTGGTGGAGACAAGGAGAAAAAAGCTTGTGCCGACAAGAAAATGCTAGAGTTCGTTTACAAAAACATCAAATACCCAGCAATCGCTCGTGAAAATGGCGTAGAAGGTACTGTGGTTATTCAGTTTGTTGTAGAAAAAGACGGCTCTATCGAAGCGGCAAAAGTAGTGCGTGACATCGGGGCACAGTGTGGCCAAGAAGCACTACGTGTAGTTGAATTGATGAATACGAAAGGTCTAAAGTGGACGCCTGGTAAGCAGCGTGGCCGCCCTGTAAAAGTACAGTTCAACCTACCGGTGAAATTCCGCTTGGAATAATATTATCTAATCGATAATTTATTCTGGAACGGCTAATCCTGCGAGGGGTTAGCCGTTTTGTTTTTATATTTATAGAAATCGTTGCCAACTCTCTAATCAGACAAAAATGAATCCAATCTACTTCTGGATATTATTATTGACGAGTTCTTATTACTCACCTCAACCTGTTGATCTTAATGACCAACTATTTTATTGGGAAGATGTCGAAAATAAATTTCCATTTACATGCAAAAAATCAATTCTAGAATTTAAAGATGATACGATTAGAATCATTGATTTTTCTGTATTAGGGTCAGTACCTCAATATCAATTAGGAACATATGTACTTAACAAACAGAAGAGCAGCATTGAATGCAAAATAGATAAAACGGTATTCCTCTCTACTAATATGGCCCTCGTTAAGTCATACACCCAAGATTGTGGGGATGAAATCTATCTTAGAGTAGAAAATGGGACAATAATAAGAAAAAGGGAAAGTGGTCTGATAAGACTCGATGAAAATGGGAAGTTCGCCAATACGAATGAATTAATAAAAATGATATACAACCCTATTTCTTCAGATAGCATTCCAATTAAATACAATTGGACTAAAAAACTTGATTTTTATGCGAATGAGAATAACCGAAAAAAATGTAAATAGTCCTACTTATTAGTTCGAGTGCATGTTCTTGTAAAATTTAGCCCTTAGCCTACTCTTACATTTGTAGAATAAGCAACTTTCCAAAATTAGTTACGTTCTTTATAGTACGTATAGAGAATAATGTATTTTCAGTAAAAAATGTACAGAGATGCGAGTGGTTTTGTTGTTCCTTGGACTTTTTATCTCCACCTTGGCATTTAGCCAAAATGCCCGTTTAGCACAGCAATATTTTCGCGACGGCGAATACGAAAAAGCAGCTAGCCTATATCAGAAACTATATGAACAAAATAAAAGGAATGACTTCTATTTTGATCGATATATTGATTGCTTACTGGCCCTCGAAGATTATGAAAATTGCGAAAGTGCCATTAAGAAGCAATTGAAGCGCAATCCACAAAATGTCAATCTCTACGTCACCTTCGGCAAACTACTCGAACAGCAATACCGAGACGAAGAAGCCGCCCAGCAATACCAAAAAGCGATTGACCAACTCCCGCCTGACAAATATCGCATTACTCGATTGGCGAATGCGTTTATCAATCTAACCAAATACGATCTGGCCATTGCTACCTACGAACAAGGTGCTAAGTTGCTGAAGGACGATGAGACCTTCGCCTATAACCTGGGGGACTTATACCGTAGAAAAGGAGAGACGCCAAAAATGATTGATAATTACCTAAATAGTTTGGTGGCAAACCCTGGTCGCATCGCCAACCTAAAGACGATTTTTCAGCGCTACCTTTTGGAAGAAGACTATGAAGAGCTCCAAAAACAGCTCTACATGCGCATGCAGGATGACGACTCCAACCTAGAGTATCCTGAGTTGCTAACGTGGGTTTTTATCCAACGTAAAGATTACAAAAATGCGTTCCGGCAGGTGCGTGCCTTGGATAGGAGGTTCAAAGAAAATGGAAATCGTGTTTATCGGATTGCAGAAATTGCAGCCAACGACAAGGACTATGATGCTGCTATTCAAGCCTATGAGTATATTATTGAGAAAAAGGGCAACGCATCGACCTTCTACATCGACGCCAAACGAGAGGCCCTGCGCTGTCGCAGAAATAAGTTAGTTGCTGGATATGACTATACCAATGAGGATCTGCTGATCTTAGAGCAGCAATATGAAAGCTTTTTGGATGAGTTTGGCCGCTCAAAAGTAACGGCTAGCATTATTGCAGAGTTGGCAGATCTAGAGGCATTTTACCTACAGAATATAGACAAGGCGATTGGCTTACTCGCAGAGATGATCGAATATCCGAATATTGATCGCTTCATCTTGGCGCAGGGGAAGCTTAGCCTAGGGGATTTCTACCTAATGCAAGGGGAAATCTGGGAATCAACACTTCTATATTCGCAAGTAGATAAAGCGTTTAAGGACGATATCTTGGGGCACGAGGCGCGTTATCGCAATGCTAAGCTTTCTTACTTCAATGCTGATTTCCAATGGGCGCAAGCGCAGTTTAATATTCTGAAGGCTTCTACCTCCAAATTGATTGCCAATGATGCCCTTGATTTATCCATTTTCATTTTAGACAATCTGGGTTTAGATTCTACAGCCACTGCATTGACGATGTATTCGGAGGCTGAAATGAAGGTTTTTCAAAATCAATTTGACAGTGCCTTCGAAAAAATGGACTCGCTACAAGCGCAGTTTCCCGAGCACTCCTTGGATGATGATGTGCTCTATTTAAAAGCTCAGATTTACACCAAGCTAAGAGACTTTAATAAGGCAGCTGAAATGTATCAAAAGATTATTGATGAGCATATGGAAGAGATAAGGGCTGACAACGCCATGTATGACCTAGCTGGCCTTTATGAGCAACAACTGGGAGATATTGAAAAAGCCAAAGCGCTTTATGAAACCTTATTTATAGACTTTTCTGGTAGTACACTAGCTGTAGAGGCTAGGAAGCGCTACCGCATACTAAGAGGTGATAATATACAGTAGAAGACCGTGAGCAAAGCGGTTGGATTGTATGAGCAATTCAGCCGCTTTACTATTACTTAGAACCCTTCTCGTCTGAAACAGTCAACTTCAACCGGCCTTTAGCTCTACGACGGGCCAATACCTTACGACCGTTCTTTGAACTCATCCGCGCTCTGAAGCCGTGCTTGTTCACACGCTTTCTTTTCGATGGTTGATATGTTCTCTTCATTATATTAAATTTTCGCTTTTCACAAAAGAGTGGCAAAAGTACAGGTAATTTGTCAGATTGACAAAAAAGGGAGCACTATTTATAGGAACTTGGGAAGCATAAAAATTGTTATATTGGATAAAAATTACAGCGATGGTACAAACCATTAATATAGAACTCCCCTCCGACATATTATTGACACTCAATGAATCCGAGGAAGATTTAAAAAGACGGATCAAATTTTCTTTGGCTATTCAGTTATACCTTCAGGAAAAAATTACTATCGGCAAAGCCGCGCAAATTGCTGAATTATCACGCTTACAATTTGAAAATCTCCTCTCTGAACACAATATCCCTATCTCTACACTTACACTAGCGGATGTGTTGAAGGATATTCAAAAGTTGAAGTGAGATGCAACAAGGGCTAATTGTTTCTGATACTGGGCCAATCTTCTCACTAGCGGTCATTAGTCAGCTTACTGTTTTAGATAAGCTATTCAATGAAGTTTATATTCCAACTGCTGTTTGGGAAGAATTAACGAGAGATGCTAGTTCAAGTTATTTTCAGCCAATTGCCCGCTATTTTGAACATAAAGTTCGCCCAATTTCTAGCTCTAATGAACTTACGTTCATTATGGATTATGGTGAATCAGAAGCTCTACTCTTATGCAAAGAACTCCAAGTAGAATACTTATTAATTGATGATAAGAAAGCAAGGGCGATAGCTGAAAATGCTGGGGTACAGTGTATCGGAACTATTGGCATTTTATCAACAGCTAAAGAAAGAGGATTAATAAGTGAGCTACGCCCACTATTTCTGACATTTATCTCCAACAAAAGGTACTATTCTTTGAAATTACTAAATGCCATCTTAAAACAACACGGTGAAGCAGATATAAAACAATAGAGAATTCAACTCCAATTTAGCTTTATTATATTAGCCCCTAAAAAAATGGCCACATCGCGTCCTACTGCTTTCCTTTGGGTTACCCTTTCTTATATCTTGGCTGTCCTCGCAGCCTTCGGCAGCGGCTACTTCGCCTATTCTTTAGGATATAACCTATGGTGGTCTGTTCTAATTGGAGATGTCTTGGGTACTATCGTAATGTTTGGCTTTAGCTATGTTTTTAATAATAGCAGTTTTTATGACCCTTATTGGAGTGTACAGCCGATAGTGATTGCGCTGTTTTTATTGTATTGGGGCTGGGATAGTGGAGCAGATCGAGTAAGGATGATAGTAATGACACTGCTAGTCAGTCTGTGGGGTGCTCGCTTGACCTACAACTGGGCGCGGGGCTGGGCCGGGCTGCACCACCAGGATTGGCGCTATGTCAACTTAGAGCAGGAGCATGGCAAAGCTTATTGGTTTGTGAGCTTTAGTGGTATTCATATGATGCCGACTGTTTTAGTGTTTTTGGGTTGTCTACCCTTATTTCCAACCTTTACGATGGAAGGCTATCCACTGCATTTTGGAGATTTCTTAGCAGGCATATTTACCTTGATCGCCATTATGATTGAGCTGACGGCAGACGAGCAGTTGCTGCATTTTGTGAAAAACAAAAAACGCCCTGGCGAAACGCTCACCACAGGTTTGTGGGCTAATTCTCGACATCCTAACTACTTTGGGGAAACTGCTTTTTGGTGGGGACTCTTCTTTTTTGCTTTGGCTGCCCGACCCGACTACTGGTGGGTAGGTATCGGAGCAGTATCGATTTCGCTTTTATTTCACTTCATTAGCATTCCAATGATTGAGAAGCGCATGCTGAAGCGGCGGACTGATTATGCAGAGATTCAGCGCCGCATTCCCAGATGGATTCCTTGGTTTCAGCGAAAATAAAAAGGATAATAAAGTGCTCTACCTTATCATCCTTCTGACTATTGTCTAGCTATCATGTGCGCTTAAACTGTCATAATGTCTTTTTCTTTTGCGCCAATGAACGCGTCTATCTTGTTCGTAAAATCTTTCGTTAGGCTATCCACTTCTCCCTCTTTCCGCTTACCAGCATCTTCTGGGTAGCCTCCCTTCACAGCTTTCTTTAGTATCTCCATAATCTTACGCCGTGCATTTCTCAAGCTCACCTTTGCATCTTCCCCCTCTTGCTTCGCTTGCTTCACGAGCTGCTTACGACGATCTTCCGTCAAAGGCGGCACATTGATGCGAATCAACTCTCCATCATTCTGTGGTGTTACCCCAAGATTAGCTTCAAAAATTGCTTTCTCAATAGGTCCAATCATATTCTTTTCCCAGGGCTGAATGGTAATCGTGCGGGCATCTGCTATCGCTACATTCGCTACTTGGTTAAGTGGCGTGGGCGAGCCGTAGTAGGGCACCACTACCCCTCCAAGCATAGCAGGAGATGCTTTTCCAGTACGGATTTTTAGTAACTGATTCTTCAAGTGATCCAGCGTACCATCCATTTCCATTTTAGCCATTTCTATTTCGTCCCTAATATCTTCTTCAGTCATATCGGTCATTAATTTTTTGTGATATTCTTATTCTTGTGTTGTGAGTTAGCTCTAGTCATTGGCTCCCGCATAGCGCATTACTAAGTACAATAGCATTACCAAAGAGGATAACGCAGCTGAAACATAGGTCATTGCTGCCCACCAGAGGGCGTCTTTGGCGCCATCATACTCGGCCCCTTGAGTAGCACCACTATTATCGAGCCATACTAAAGCACGCTTACTCGCATCAAACTCCACAGGTAGCGTAATAAAGCTAAACAAAGTGGTAATGGCAAAAGCAATAATAGTAATTAGCATGATAGAAGGCATTGTTGATAGCGTCATAAACGCAATAATCAACAACCACTGTTGGGCGCGAGCAGACATATTTACGATGGGTACCAGTGCAGAGCGCATTTTTAGCATACTATAGGACTGGTCGTGCTGTACTGCATGGCCCACTTCATGTGCTGCCACTGCTGCTGCTGCCACGCTACGCCCATGAAATACTTCAGGACTCAAACTCACTGTCTTAGTCAGTGGATTATAATGATCAGTAAGGAATCCTCTGCCCTCTACAATTTGGACGCCTTGCACCCCAAAGTGACGAAGCATCGCCTCGGAAACTTCGCGGCCGCTCATGCCACTGCGCAGCGGCATCTGGCTGTATTTTTTGAACTTTGATTTTAGTCTGTTGCTCACAAACATTCCGACCAAAGAGAGTAGGCCGGCAACCATCATATAACCATAGTAATCACCCATATATTAATCGTTTTTATTTTATTATATCAAATCGCGTATACGCTTGTAGAGCCTTAGGTATAACAATACCCTCAGGAGTTTGGTTGTTTTCCAAAAGAGCTGCTACAATGCGTGCCAACGCCAATGCACTTCCATTTAGAGAGTGTGCCAGGCGCGTCGCTTTTCCATCGCGGAACCGGAGTTTCATCCGATTCGTTTGATAGGTTTCAAAATTAGAAACAGAACTTACCTCTAACCATCTCTTCTGCGCAGCAGAGTATACTTCAAAATCAAACGTCAGTGCAGAGGTAAATCCTAAATCACCACCACATAGGCGCAAAATCCTAAATGGTAGCTCTAGCTGGTTTAACAGCCCGCTTACATGATCTAGCATTTCCATAAGGGTATCATAAGAGCGATCTGGATGCTGGATTTGCACTATCTCTACCTTGTCAAACTGATGTACCCGATTGAGTCCCCGCACGTGAGCGCCATAAGAACCTGCTTCTCTTCTGAAGCAAGGTGTATGCCCTGTCAATTTAATAGGAAAATCTGATTCATTCAATATGACGTCGCGGTAAATATTAGTCACAGGTACTTCTGCTGTGGGAATCAGGTAGAGATCATCTTTTTCTACATAGTACATTTGCCCTTCTTTATCCGGCAACTGCCCGGTGGCTTTTGCAGTAGCTTCGTTGACCAATAAGGGAGGAATAATTTCTTCATAGCCCGCATCTGTAGCTTGATCTAAAAAGAAATTAATAAGCGCACGCTGCAACTTTGCCCCCTGGGCACGGTAAAGCGGAAAGCCAGAACCGGTAATTTTGGTTCCGAGCTCTAGATCAAAGAGGTTATATTTTTTGGCCAACTCCCAGTGTGGTAGTGCTTTTTCACCAAGTTCTGGCAGCGCTTGCGCCCAATCTTGGTAGACCTCATTATCTTCGTCAGAATTTCCAGCGGGAACGGATTCATGCGGTACGTTTGGAATGGTAAGCAGTAGTTCCCCTAGCTTTTCGCGAGCTGCCTTAAAATCTTGCTCCAATTGAACGCTTTGCGCTTTCAATACGCTCACCTTTTGCTTTTCCGCTTCTGCTTCTTCGCGCTTTCCGGTCTTGAAAAGTTGACCTATCACCTTAGAAAGGGCATTTTGCTCTGCACGTATCTGGTCGAGCTGAGTCTGCATCTGCTTGCGACTATCGTCTAGCTGAATGATTTCTTTTACTGTGGTAGCCGCAGTCTCATCGTAGTTGCGCACCTTTAGTCCTTGTAGTACTCGTTCTTGGTTATCCCTTAAAAAATTGAGCTCTAGCATTACTGATGGAGTTAGCAGAAAGTAATAAAATTACTTTCCGGGTTAATTTCATCTAAAAAATGTTAAACATCCATAATGGATACGAAACAAAAACAGCTAATCGTTTGTATTCCATGTGAATAAGAACTCAACGAGGCTATTTTTCGTTCCTGCAAAAGGAATAAAAAAACGTGCAATAAGCAAGCAATTTCAAGCCAGAATTAGTTTTTTTATAAAGATACTGTTTGATTTTAAAAATTAAATGTATTTTTGCATCAATCAAATAATTGATAGCACGCCGCTGACTTCAAGCAATCATACCAAGTTGGCTTAGAGGTTCTACCAATCCTACTGTTTTCCCTGTAAATTTTACATTGTCAAGGAGCCGTAAGATAAATGCGATGTTCAGTATTCATTAATACATATCAAATAGAAGATTTTCCTACATTTTCCACACGCTAGAAATAACTTTCGATCAAAGAAGTAATAATAGCTTAAGAATTACCTAACACATTATCGACTTTATTATGTTAGACATTTTGCAATTGAATGATATGCTTGTGCCCGAGCTGAGAGAATTAGCAGAAAGCATTGGTTTAAAAGGATATAAGCGCCTAAACAAGCAAGAACTTATCCATAAAATCCTCGATCAACAAGCACTAGTTGGAGCAACGCAAGACACTTCTGCTGTCCCTAATGAAGAAGATGCACGTCGCGGAAGAGCCAAAAAGAAAACAGATAACAAGCCAAAGGCAGCTAAGAATGGGGAAGCTCACAAAAGCGATGAGCAAGACGATCAGGACAAGCGCAAACGTACCCGAAAGCGCGTATCTCGCAACAAGCTAGAAAAACAAAAAGAGCAAATTGCGGAAGATAAAAAAGCACCTGCTGCACCTGAAGCGAAAGATGAACCGGAGACCGTCGAGGTAAAGCCCTTGCCGATCGAAGAAAAGGAGCAAGAAGAGAGAAGCCGCCCAGAACAGAGAAGGGAAGACCGCAGAGAAGATAACAGACGGGACAATCGAAGAGATAACCGAAGAGATAATCGCGACAACCGCGATAACCGCGATCGCGATAATCGTGACCGCGATGACAGAAGAGAACATGGCCAAGGAAGGGAGGAAGCTAACAAAAAGTCTGAAAATGCATTCGACATCGAATTAGATGGCATTATCGAGGGAGAAGGCATCTTGGAAATGATGCCGGATGGATATGGCTTCTTACGCTCCTCTGATTATAACTACTTGACCTCACCTGACGACATCTATGTATCCCCTTCTCAGATTAAATTGTTTGGTCTGCGGACAGGAGATACGGTAAGAGGTGCCATTCGACCACCAAAAGAAGGAGAGAAGTATTTTGCCTTACTCCGCGTATCCAAAATTAATGGCCTTACGCCTCAAGATATTAGAGATCGAGTGCCATTTGATTATCTAACGCCGCTTTTCCCAACAGAAAAATTTGGCTTAGCTACTTCTCCAACGGGTAAAGACTATGGCAATCGGATGATTGATCTTTTTACCCCTATTGGAAAAGGACAGCGTGGTTTGATTGTAGCGCAGCCTAAAACGGGTAAGACCTTCCTACTAAAGGATGTAGCAAACGCCATTGCTAGAAACCATCCAGAATGCTACCTCATTGTACTGTTGATTGATGAGCGTCCGGAAGAGGTAACGGATATGAAGCGTAGTGTAAATGCGGAAGTTATCGCTTCTACCTTTGATGAGCCTGCTGATAATCATGTACGTGTGGCAGGTATCGTGCTCGAAAAAGCGAAGCGTCTGGTAGAGTGCGGTCATGATGTAGTCGTTTTACTAGATTCTATTACTCGTCTTGCTCGTGCCTATAACACGGTAGCTCCTGCAAGCGGTAAAGTACTTTCTGGTGGTGTGGAAGCCAACGCACTGCACAAGCCGAAGAAGTTCTTTGGTGCTGCTCGTAATATCGAAGATGGTGGTTCTTTAACTATTCTAGCGACTGCCTTGATCGATACAGGTTCGAAAATGGATAGTGTGATCTTTGAGGAGTTCAAGGGTACTGGTAATATGGAGCTACAGTTGGATCGCTCTTTAGCCAATAAGCGGATGTATCCTGCGATCGACTTGACCAAGTCAAGCACGCGCCGCGAAGATTTATTGCTCGACAAAGATACGCTCCAACGAATGTTTATCCTGCGTAACCACTTAGCAGATATGAAGCCTGATGAAGCTATGGACTTTTTGCGTAAGCATATGCTACATACTTCTAGCAATGAAGAGTTCCTTACCTCTATGAATGGATAAGCTGTTGAGATGCTCAACCAGATAAAATACACAACCAAAACCTCTTTACATTTGTAGAGAGGTTTTTTATTTGAACAAAAAACGACAACATATGCGCCTTCTAATCTTTTTTTGCTTCTTTTTTCTTCCTCTTGCTTGGAGCCAAGCCCAAACAATTACTCCCGAGCAGTTACTTGCTAAAAGTATCGAGTATCATGACCCTGCCGGTATTTGGGGTAAAGCATCTATTGAGCTGCAGCTCACAGAAACCCGTCCTGGTGCAAAAGATCGGAAAACAAAGCTACAAATCGACCTACCCAGAGAACTGTTTGTACTAGACCAATTACGAGACGAACATCGACTAGAGAGTAAGATACAAGCAGGTACTTGTACCTTTAAGCTAGATGGCAATACCGACATTTCAGATGCAGACCTCACAAAGCACCGCTTTAACTGTGAGCGAACAGCTACCATGCGCGATTACTACACCTACCTCTGGGGCCTACCGATGAAACTGCAAGATCCAGGGACGCAACTTGGTGATCAAGTCGAACAGTCCACCTTCCAAGGACAGAATTGTTTGGCTATACGAGTAACCTATTCCCCAGAAGTCGGGAAAGATATTTGGTATTTCTACTTCCACCCAGAAACCTACGCGCTCATTGGCTACCGTTTCTATCACGATGAAGCTAAAAACGATGGAGAGTACATTACACTTGAAGGCGAAACAACCATTGGCAGCCTACGCCTGCCTCAGACTAGAAAGTGGTACACCCACAGCGAAGAAAAATTCTTAGGAGCCGATATACTAAATCAATAAAATCCCTTCATCTCCAAAAACTATCACCCACCCCTAATCCACTACCCACTGTCTACCGCCTACTGTCCACTGTATACTGTCCACTACCCACCATCTACTCTCCACTACCCCAATTTCCACTTTGCCTTCAGCTGCTTTTCAAATTCAGCCAACTGTGCTTGGATAGCACCTAGTTCCTCTTTTTGAGGAGCATCTTTACTTTGCTCCGGCATACTTTCTACGTAGATACTGGTAGACGGGAAAGCAAATTGCACATCTAACTTTTTGGCCAATTCGATAATACTCATCAGAATTTGGTGCTTCCCCTTTAGCTCGGCAGACCAATCGGCTACATCAAAAAATACATACACCAAAATATCCAAGGAAGAGGCGTTCATGTCATTGAGGTGCACTTCTTGCCCTTGCTTTCTGGTGCTTGGGTGTTCTTTTAGAATGAAGCGGACACCTTCGACAAACGCCTCTATCCGTTCTGTCGGTGTGCTATAGGCAATAGCTATTTTGGTCGTGAAGCGCCGATAAATACGAAGACCAAAATTATTGATAGTCATATCCGCCAATTTGCCATTAGGCACATACACGAGCGAATTGGCAAACGTTCGGACGCGGGTGGAACGAAAACCTACTTCCTCTACCGTCCCATCTATATCCGCAAAATTGATCCAGTCGCCAATTTGAAAAGGACGATCTAAGAAGATCATCAATGAGCCAAATAGATTTTTGAGGGTATCCTGAGCTGCTAGGGCTAGGGCCAAGCCACCAATAGAAATGCCTGCTATCAGGGTCGTAACATCTACATCTAATGTCGTTAAGATTTGTACAATGCCAACAGAAATTACCACGGCTTGTAGCACTCGCTTTACAATAGGCATCAGCTGCTCATCCATCTTACTATCCGTCTTCTTCGTCACGCTTTTGGCGTAAGCCATCACAATCTCTACAACCTGCAATAGCACCATAATGACAAGGGTAACCGTCAGGATTTTTATGACAATAATAGCAAACTGGAACGTCTTGACTGGAAGCTGTAAAGCTGTTAAAAAGAGCTGGATAAACCGAAGAATAATGATGATACTCGTATACTGAGCGATTCGGCTGATCCACTTAGGATTGATAATGGAAGGGTACAGCTTGGATCGGGTCAGGCGCTGCACAATAGGATTAAGGATGCGGCTAAGAATAGCATGTAGTAAAAGCGCCCCAATTAATAGAATAAGCAAGCCTAGATATTGCCAAAGCGCAATACCTAACACTTTAGTATGACCAAACTGAGGCACTAAATTGAGCAAGCGATCGGTTCCAAAAGGGTAGACTTGCTTGTGCAATTTATCAACATTATCAATAGTTTCCGCAGAATAGTACCAGAGGCTATCGATCCGTTCTACGTATACCTCCGGTAGCTCTAGAGGAAAGAGGGTATATACCTGTCGGTTACTAATACTATCCTCGCGGAAGTTAGGATTTTGAGGAAGGCGGTTGAGGCGGACAAATAGGCCTCTGCCATCTAAAATTTGCTTTAGCTTTATTGCTACCTCTTTTGCTTCCTCTTTATCTTCCACTCCAAAAATAGTACGGGCAGATTTTTCAGGATCGTAGTTGTCTGACTGTAGATAGTGCAGATGAGTATAGACTGTATTAAAGGGAGACTTCAAGGTGACAGGAAGATCGTCATAGTTTTGGGTTTGCCCCAACTGCCAAAAACTCAACACGAGGAAAAGACAAAGAAGAATTCTCATAAATCATCGTAAGTTTAGTACAAAAATATACATTCTATTACTTATGCTACTCGTTTGGATAAGTATGCGTTCTTGCAGACCGTTTAATCAGCCTGCCAACTATCCAAACCATCCTTTTATTTTGTAGCTTCATGCTACCGATTAATTCTCAACTATCTATGATTCGTTTAATAAGCCTTCTTTTCCTCAGCTTTTTGGCTCTAATTCCCATCCGCGCCCAACAAATCGATCATGTACAAGGCGAATTGTTGGTTCAATTATCCGCTAATCTATCCGTAAGAGACTGGTATAAAGATTTTCAGCGGCAGCACCCTGCTTATCCCATTCAGCTCAAGCGCTGCGTTGTCCGGTCGTCCAATATTTGGTTACTCACCTTCGACTACCATACCATCAATGAGAACCGCCTCCTCGCACTCGTCAATCAGCAAGCCTCCATCGTGCATGCGCAACTCAATCACCTCGTAGAGCTACGCGCTACGATCCCCAACGACCCAGAATTTAACCAACAGTGGCAATACATCAATACCGGACAGACTGATGGTACCCCTAATGCAGATTTAGATGCAGAACTAGCGTGGGACTTTACGGTAGGTGGCCTTTCGGCAATGGGTGATACCATTGTGGTATGTGTAATAGATAATGGCATTGATATTGACCACCCTGATTTGCTGCCCAACCTTTGGATCAATCATGCAGAAATACCCGATAATGGCCTTGATGATGATGGCAATGGTTTTGTGGATGATTATGAAGGATGGAGCGTTGGTACGAATAATGATGATATTGAAGGGGGAAGTCACGGTACTTCAGTAACGGGTATTGTCGGAGCACGTGGGAATAACAACATCGGAGTAAGTGGTGTCAACTGGAACGTCAAGCTTATGCTAGTACGCAATGACTTTAATACCGATGAAGCAGATGTGCTGGAAGCCTATTCGTACCCCCTAGAGCAGCGCAAGCGTTATAATGCCACCAATGGTGCCGAGGGTGCTTTCGTAGTAGTGACAAATGCCTCCTGGGGGGCAGATAATCTATTTCCAGAAGATGCGCCACTTTGGTGTAGTTTTTACGATACCTTAGGCGTTCATGGCATTATCAACGTCGGGGCTACCACCAATTCGAATATTGATGTAGATATAGCCGGTGATCTACCTACTACTTGTACTAGCGATTTTTTGATTAGCGTCACCAATTTGGATGCTAATAATAATAAAGTACCTAACGCTGGTTTTGGCTCGATCTCCATCGATATTGGTGCCTATGGTGATCGGGTATGGACAACACAAAATGGAGGCTATGGCCCTTTTCCAGGCACTTCTGCTGCGGCGCCTCACGTTGCAGGTGCCATTGGCTTACTCTATGCTGCTGATTGCCCCGATTTTATTCAGACTGCCAAGCAGTCCCCTTCTACCGGTGCTCTTCTGGCTAAACAGTTTATTCTAGATAGCGCAGTGCCTACTCCGGCTATTCAAAATACAACACTTACAGGTGGTCGCCTCAACCTATTCAATGTCCTTCAGGAGACGCTGGCTAATTGTGGGGCGTGCTTAGATCCCAGTGATTTGGATGTTAATTCATCTACAGAGAATAGCGCGACGCTGAGCTGGGTACAATTCAATAATCACACCCGCATCGACCTGAGGTGGCGTGCAGTGGGAGCGCCGTTTTGGAATAATATTCAAGAAGTGAGTGCTCCGCTGGAGCTAACTGACTTGACAGCTTGCACAGATTACGAGTTTCAGCTTAAAGGCTATTGTGCAGGAGAAGAGTTAGCGTTCACCCCAAGCCTTGAGTTCCTCACAGAGGGCTGTTGCGATATTCCAGCGGATATTGTCATGAGTGATATTAATTTTGAGTCCGCCATATTAGATTGGTCGCCGGTACCTGTTGCTAATTCCTACACCGTTCGATTTCGCCAGAACCCCACTGATACGTGGACCCAATTCACTACTATTTCCACCTTTTTCCCGTTGATCAATCTAATGCCTTGCACGGACTACCAACTGCAAGTACGCACCAATTGTGCTGGGTCAATTTCTGATTTCAGCCCTATCATCAACTTCAATACCTTAGGATGTGGAGGTTGTCTCGACTTGCCCTATTGCACTGACTTCGATCTAGATGCTGATGAAGAGTGGATTGAATCCGTACGGATTCATACCTTGACAAATATGAGCGGTAATGATGATGGCTATGGTGATTATACTGATTTTGCCCCTTTGCAATTAGACGTTGGGCAGTCGTACTCCATAGCACTGGAGCCAGGGCATTCTGGTATGATGTGGGCAGAGTATTTCCTCATCTGGATTGATTTCAATCAAAATGGCACTTTCCAGTCCAGCGAAGTCATTTTTGACCCCGGCAATTCCTTCAACCAAACAGTAAATGGTACGATCAGCATCCCTGCTAATGCCCCGTTGGGCAATACGCGCTTGCGCGTAGGCATGCAGTTTTTAAGTGCAGGTGGCCCTTGCTTCTTTTCGGAAGGCCTTGGCGAGGTCGAAGATTATTGTGTAAATATTATCGATCCCAATGCCTGCGATCCACCTACCATGCTCACCCGCACAGACGCCAGCCCTACAACACTGAGCTTAGAGTGGCCCGATGTCCCCAATGCCGAGAGCTACCTTTTCCGCTATCGGCCTACAGCCACTACCGCTTGGACATCCCTTACTGCTGCTGATAATACGCTTTCGCTAAATGATCTGGATACCTGCGCTACCTTCGAGGTGAGTATTCAAAGCAATTGT